>DATBXH010001094.1:0-7703 GCA_036514375.1 Bacteroidales bacterium
TTCGGTAGCGGTTTGCATTTGGGATAAGATTTCTCTGAAAGAGTCGCCCTCAGACAAAGGGAAATGGCTGGCTTCTCTAAGTCTTGGGGAAAAGTGCACGTATCTTGACGATTCCAAAGAAGATAACTCCGGCAAAAAACCTGTGACCTATTATAAAGTGAAGTTGCAGGATAATCAGGAAGGATGGGTGCAGAGTGATTTTGTGATTTTGAAAAGTAAACCTGCGACAATAATAAAGGAAGCGGAGATCTATTCACGCCCTGATTTACTTACCAAGTCCAACAAAACTTTCAGTATGATGGATATCGTCGCAGTTAAAAGTGAACAAGGTGACTTCATTGAAATAGTTGGCAAGCGCAAAGCCGGCAAATGGATAGAATCAGGCTGGGTGAAATCGTCCACTGTGTCTTACGCCGATGTTGATATTGCTGTTGCCAAGTATGGAGGCAAAGCTTTGGAGATTCCCGATCGTCAGAAACGGAACAGTGCCCTTAATGAGATCATTAATAATCAGGATTTCAAAAGTTCTGTGTTTATCAATACCTTGTTTAAAATGGTTGATGATTCTATTTCCTCACCGGAGCCTGCAAAAGTTGAAGATTAAGAATTCATTGAAGTTTTAAAATAGATGAAGTCCGGTACAGGATCCTGTACCGGACTTTTTATTTTATTAATCTTGCATGCATTCTTTCTTACAAACCTTAACTTCACAACGTTTATTTTGAGAAATTTTTTATATCTTGGTGAGATAAGGATATGACAGGAATTTATGTAAGATCCTCTTATTCCTGTAATTTTAAAAGATCAAACTTAAATACTACTCTTTATGAAACGATTAATTTTAGGGACATTGCTAATGATGATAGCATCCTTTGTTACTGGCGTTTTTTCGCAATCGTTGAAACCGTATACCTGGGAACCTTATAAAGTGGAATTTCAGATCCCCGAAGACTTTAAAGTTGATGAGAATAATAGTGAAAAATTTATGGCCACAGCGCCGGGTATAAATTTTACGATGTATCCTAAAAAAGGCGAAAATCTTTCCATTGGAAGAATGCAGTCTGCCATTACAAAATGGGCAGAAGACAATGGATTGAAAAACATAGGAGCAGCCACAATCATAGATGAGAATAAGTTTAATGGTTTTTGGGGTGTCACTATCGAAGGAACAAAGGACGATTACCCGATTATGCTATATCTGCTTATTCATCCAAAGGATAATAACATAAGTTTTTACGTTTGGATCTCATATTCCTTTGCTAAAAAGCCGCTTGTAAACAGAATCCTGGAAAATCTGAGACCCATGAGTGCTGGTGGGACTTATAGTGATTTTGGACAGTCGAGAAATCTGAAACCATACACATGGGAAAGTTATAAAACAAAGTTTAAGATTCCTGACGATTTTACAGTGACTGCAAGTGAAGGCGATAAATTTATTGCCGGAAACAATAATATGAATTTCAACATTTATCCCAGGAAAGGAGAAAGCCTTTCATCCGAAGAGCGTGAAAATGCCGTACGGAAGTGGGCTGAGGATAATAATGTTAAAGGATTGGGAAAAGTTACTGTTTTGGACGAAAGCAAATTAAACGGTTATTGGGGAGTTTTTATAGAAGGCACCAGAGATGGTTATCCCGAAATTTATATGCTGATCATTAACCCAAACGATTACAATATTGCTTTATATGTTAAGCTTTCTTATAAAGTTGGAATGGAAGATCTGGCCCTGGACATCCTCAAAAGTATTGCACCAATGTATTAAGCTATTCATCTTTACCGGAATAAAAGTCAGGTCGCGTACCTGACTTTTTTATCTTTTAAGAACCTTTCGAAAAGAAGAAAGAGAATCTTATTTTTTGTTCGCAGTTTTATCCCGGTAGTTTAACCAAACCATATAAAGGTTCGTTTGGCTTTATTTTGGTTATTTATGAAAATTACTTTATCAGGAAAGTTACGTTGTAAAATTGGGTGAATATCACTACTTTTGGTTCCCAAAAAATAAAGATTACGATTTATAAGACTTAGGTACCTGTCTGTTTACTTAAGTTGTAATCAATAATACTAATTGAAGTAACAATAGTTTAAACATGGGAAATTTTAATATAGCTATTTTAGGATGCGGAACGGTAGGCAGCGGCGTAGCTAAAATTTTACTCGATATGAAAGACGAACTTTCTGACAGAGCTGGCCAGACCATTGAATTGAAAAAGATTGTAGACCTTTTTCCGTCGAAGAGTGCTGCATCATATAACTTGCCAATGAATCTTTTTTGTGGAAATGGAAACGATTTGACCAAAGAAGAAGCAGATAAGTATACCAAAGAAATTATTGCAGATAATGACATTCATTTGGTTGTTGAAACAATTGGAGGTACAAGCGATTATCTAATGCAAGTAATTCTTGACGCATTACGTGCAAAAAAACATGTAGTAACTGCCAATAAGGCTATTCTGGCAGAAAAGGGTAAAACTATTTTTCAGACGGCCAAAGAAAACAAAGTTTGCTTGGGTTATGAGGCCAGTGTTTGCGGAGCAATCCCAATCATTAAGGCGATAAGAGAAAATTTTATAGGAGACCAGGTCCTCGAAATCTCAGGAATTATGAACGGCACCAGTAATTATATTCTCTCCAGGATGCAGGAAGAGTCACTTAATTTTGCGACAGCTTTAAAAATGGCCCAGAAAGAAGGTTATGCCGAAGCTGATCCTACATTAGACATCAGTGGCGGCGATGCCGGACACAAGCTTGCCATACTTATAAAACTTGCTTTTGGGGTGGATATTAATTATCCGGAGCTGGCTATTGAAGGCATTCAAAAAATATCGAAGGAGGATTTGGACTTCGCGAACGAAATGGGCTGTACCATAAAACTTATTTGTTACGCAAAGAAAATTGATGGAAAGGTTTATGCTTCGGTAAAACCAATGATGGTGAAATTTGGTAATTTTTTATCGAAGGTAAATGGAGCAACCAATTGTATCGAACTAACAAATCGTTACTCAGGGAAGCATTTTTTCGTCGGAAAGGGTGCCGGAAGTCTCGAAACCGCTAGCTCTATTGTTGCCGACATTATTTTTACAGCAAGATACAATGGACGTATAAGAAATATTACAGAAACAGCAAAGATTGAACTGGTTGGTTCGGATCAGGTTGAACTTCCATACAATATTATCTTTACAACTGAGGATTGCCCCGGAATCACAGGGCTTGTGACAACTGCCATAGGAGAACAAAATATTAACATTGACACGGTGAGCCATAATCGGCATAATAAAGAAAAAGCTTACTTTTCTGTTGCAACCATGCCTTGTACGCTAACCCAGATAAAAAAGGCAATTGATCAGATTAAGCGAAAATCTCCAAATATACTAAGAGAGGCCCCTAAAATAATACCCATTTTGAATTAAAAAGGCGATTTACAATTCGTTATGTAAATTTAATTCCGTGTACTGTGGATTTTTTATACAGGATGTGTATGAAATTTAAATAACTTTAATCACAGTGACAACTTTAATAGAGACCAACATGATGAGTAATTCATGTTTGAGATCATAAATTGGAGATTAACCAATTGATAATAAGCGTTCGGTGGAAGGGTGAAAATCTTTTAAAGAAAAAATCATGTTTGAATAGGTTTCTGGCATAATATTTGTTTATTACTTGCTATAATCTGAAACAAAAAATGTAAAAATTTGTAACAAGTTTTAACATTTTAACGTATCAGTAAACAAAAAAACGAATAAAGGTAAAAACAATAGTCTCATAGTAAGTAGTAGTAGTTTAGTTTTAGTTAGTAGTTTTAGTTAGTAGGTTGTAGTTAGTTTCTGTGTTAGGAGTGTCATCAGTTTGATGGCACTTTTTTTTTGCTTTTTTATTTACACATTCTTTAAACCCAAATCTCAAATATTATCTTTGCGTTTCAATTTCAATCAGTAACATTCGTTGAATATCCAAATGAGTATCGAAAATCTTATTACTAGAGGCGTTAAAGAGGCTGTATTTGCTTTATATCATTCCGAGGTGAATGATGGCATGGTTCAACTTCAGGAAACACGTAAAGAATTTATAGGTGATCTTACCCTGGTTACTTTTCCGTTTTTAAAATTATCAAGAAAATCACCTGAATTAACCGGAACTGAAATTGGTAATTATCTGAAGGAACATCTTACGGAAATCGAGGATTTCTCTGTTATAAAGGGATTCCTGAATCTGGTTATCAGCCGGAACTACTGGCTTTCCTTCCTGGCTGAAATTTCTGATGATTTACGTTTCGGAATGGAACAGCCTGAGTCATCAGGGCATAAGGTCATGGTGGAATACTCGTCGCCCAATACAAATAAACCTTTGCATTTGGGTCACATTCGGAATAATTTACTTGGTTTTTCCATTTCAAATATATTAAAAGCCAATGGTCATAAAGTAACCATGGTTAATTTAGTAAACGATAGAGGTATTCACATCTGTAAGTCCATGCTTGCCTGGAAGAAATGGGGTGAAGGAAAAACTCCTCAAAGCACTGGGATGAAAGGGGATCATCTGGTGGGCGATTTCTATGTAAAATTTGATCTGGAATATAAGAAACAAATTAAAGAGCTGATAGGAAAGGGCATGTCTGAAACAGATGCTGAAAAGAATGCTTCATTAATTAAGGAAGCTCAGGAAATGTTGCGGCAATGGGAGGCCAAAGATCCTGAAGTAGTTGCCCTTTGGGAGATGATGAATAACTGGGTTTATGCCGGATTTGATGAAACCTACAAACATATGGGAGTTAAGTTCGACAGAATTTACCATGAATCTCAAACTTATCTGTTGGGTAAGGCCATTGTTCAGAAAGGGTTGGAACAGGGTATTTTATTTAGTAAACCAGACAACTCTGTTTGGGCTGATTTGACAAAAGACGGTCTTGATGAGAAGTTACTCCTCCGGTCAGATGGCACTTCGGTTTATATGACACAGGATTTGGGCACTGCCTGCCAGCGTTTCGATGAGTATCATGTGGATGAAATGGTTTATGTGGTTGGTAATGAGCAAAACTATCATTTCCAGGTATTAGCATTGATATTACAAAAGCTTGGCTATTCATGGGCATCGCAGCTTAAACACATGTCTTATGGAATGGTGGAACTACCAAGTGGTAAGATGAAAAGCCGCGAAGGAACAGTTGTTGATGCAGATGATCTGATCGAAGAGATGATTGATACGGCCCGTGAAATGTCGGCTGAGCTTGGCAAGCTCGAAGGCTTTTCAACCGAACAGGCAGAGAATATTTTTCGGATTATTGGACTCGGAGCATTAAAATACTTCATTCTAAAGGTCGATCCTAAGAAAAATATGTTGTTTGATCCAAAAGAATCAATCGATTTTAACGGTAATACAGGACCCTTCATTCAATATACCTATGCCCGCATCCAATCGGTTATCCGGAAGGCTGCAGATGCCGGAATCAATATTGTAAAAGAACTTAAGATTGATATAAATATCGATGATAAGGAAAAGCAATTAATTAAGCTAATTTACAGATATCCTTCGGTGGTTAAAGAAGCCGGAACAAATTTGAGTCCTGCGCTAATTGCAAATTATGTCTATGAATTGGCCAAGGAATACAACCAGTTTTATCACGATTACACCATTATCAAAGAAAAAAATAAAGATATAAGGGATATAAGAATGACTCTTTCAAAGGTAACCAGTGATATCATTCAATCGGCAATGGAGTTACTGGGGATTGAAGTGCCCGAAAGGATGTAAATGAAGCAATTGATTAATTCGTCAATTTATCAATATGCCAATGAAGAGAAAAGTTTCTTATTTAAATTATAACTAATCAGTAAATTAATAGCTAAATGGGTAGAAGCGGAACCTATAAACTTCCAAGCCGAAAACCCTAAACTTTTAATATATTTGTCATCCAAAAATTAACGGAACATGTTTGAAAATTTAAGTGATAAGCTGGAACGGGCGTTTAAACTGTTAAAGGGACAGGGTACCATAACCGAGATAAACGTTGCCGAAACCTTAAAGGATGTTCGTAAGGCGCTGCTCGATGCCGATGTTAACTATAAGATTGCCAAAACCTTTACGGATAATGTAAAGCAGAAAGCGCTAGGCATGAATGTGCTGAATGCGATCAAGCCTGGCGAAATGATGGTAAAGATTACCCATGACGAGTTAACCGAGCTGATGGGTGGACAATCGCAGGATATTAATCTGAAAGGTTCGCCTTCGGTAATTCTTATTGCAGGTTTACAAGGTTCAGGTAAAACGACGTTCTCGGGTAAACTCGCCAATTATCTGAAGACCAAAAAAGGGAGAAGCGTATTACTTACGGCATGCGATGTGTACCGTCCGGCGGCCATTGAACAGTTAAAGGTACTTGGCACCCAGGTTGATGTTCCGGTTTATACGGAAGAAGGAAACCAGGATCCGGTAAAAATTGCAAAAGAAGCGATCAACTTCGCAAAACTCCGTGGATACAATACCATTATTATAGATACGGCAGGACGCTTGGCCATCGATCAGGAGATGATGGATGAGATAGCCAGGATTAAGGATGCTGTAAAACCCCAGGAAATTCTGTTCGTGGTTGATTCCATGACTGGTCAGGATGCTGTGAATACTGCCAAAGAATTTAATGATCGCCTCGATTTTGACGGTGTTGTGCTTACCAAATTAGATGGTGATACAAGGGGTGGTGCTGCTTTATCTATTCGTTCTGTTGTAAACAAGTCAATCAAGTTTGTAAGTTCAGGAGAAAAGATGGAGGCTCTCGACGTTTTCTATCCCGAACGTATGGCTGATCGTATTCTCGGTATGGGAGACATTGTTTCACTGGTTGAAAAAGCCCAGGAACAGTTCGATGCTGAGGAAGCACGTAAACTCCAGAAAAAGATTGCCAAGGACCAGTTCAATTTTGAGGATTTCCTGAATCAAATTCAACAAATCAAGAAAATGGGTAACCTTAAAGATTTGGCAAGCATGATCCCCGGCGTAGGAAAGGCGATTCGTGATCTGGATTTTGATGACAATGCATTTAAAAGTATAGAAGCCATTATCAAATCGATGACTCCTTCGGAACGAAATGATCCTTCGCTGTTGAATGGCAGCCGCCGCAAACGTATCGCTACCGGTTCGGGTACCAATATCCAGGAAGTAAACCGTCTTATCAAGCAGTTCGACGAAACCAGAAAAATGATGAAAATGATGTCGTCAGGCAAAAATATGTCCCGGATGATGCAGAACATGAGACCAAGATAAGATAGTTCAACATCAAACCCTAAACTTTATATAGATGCAGTTAATTGATGGTAAGATAATATCGGAACAGATTAAAGCCGAGATAGCTAAAGAAGTTGAAGAGATAAAGAAAAAAGGAGGAAAGATTCCACATCTGGCAGCCATCCTGGTAGGCAATGATGGTGCGAGTGAAACGTATGTTGCACATAAAGTCAAGGACTGCGAACAGGTTGGTTTTAAATCGACATTGATAAGATTCAACGCTTCCGTTTCTGAAGAGATCCTGATCAATGAGATCAAGAGAATCAATGAGGACAGAGATATTGACGGACTAATAGTTCAGTTGCCTGTTCCCAGGCATATTTCGGAAAACAAAATTATCGAAGCCATCGATCCGGCAAAAGATGTGGATGGTTTTCACCCCATTAATATCGGTAGGATGGTCATCGGGCTGCCTGCATATGTTTCAG
>DATBXH010001095.1:0-7945 GCA_036514375.1 Bacteroidales bacterium
ATCAGTAGATTTCTGACTGGCAATATATGCGATCGCCTTATCTGCCAGCAACTCGTTAAGATGCTTTGTGTTTGGTTCAATATTAATTTGATTGATTCCATCCACTAATTGAGGATGCCACTGATCGGTTGCTCCGCCAAAGAATCCATAGAAGTGTTCAAATCCACGACCTGTAGGATATCTGTTAAACGGACCGTCAAGACTTTGCTGTGCAGGTTGTATTCCGTGCCATTTTCCCAAAGCAAAAGTGTTGTATCCGTTTTCAAGAAATACTTCAGCAATTGTTCCTGCTTCCAAAGGAATTTCACCAGTATAACCTGGAAATCCAATTCCTAATTCTGCATGATGTCCCATGGCTACCTTATGATGATTTCTGCCTGTTAATAAGGCTGCTCTGGTAGGGCTCGAGATTCCTGTTGTATGGAAGTTTGTAAAACGTAACCCGTCGTTTGCCAACGCCTCGAAATTTGGCGTTTCCACTAATCCACCGAATGCTGAAGCGGCTCCAAATCCAACGTCGTCGAGTAATATCCAGATCACATTTGGCTCATCCTTGGGGGCTTTTACTTTTTCAGGCCAAGCCTGAATTGATTGATCTAGTGTTTTACTTATTTTGCCTCTAAATGGCTGCAATGGTTGATGCTGTGCCAATACTTGTGGTGCTGCCCCGCTTCCCAATAAGAAAGCAGAGGCTAATAATTTAATATTTGTTTTCATTATAATTGCTTTTTTATTACCATCCTGGATTTTGAGTCAATTTTGGGTTTCTTTGAATTTCTGTTTCTGGAATTGGATACAAATAATGCTTTGGTGCTGAAACATTCGTTTTGCCAACGGCTATTAAACTTTTGGTCAATATGCCTCTGTTTAGGGGACCTTCTCCTGTAGAAATACTATCTGTTTCTCGTATCAAATCAAAATATCGTTGATATTCTCCAACGAACTCTAATCTCCTTTCAAGATAGACTGCTTCACGAAATTGATTTTGAGTTAGATTGCTTAAATTAGTCAGGCCTGCTCTATTTCTTACTCTGTTTATTGCCGTATAGGCGTTACTGGTAGGTCCATTTAATTCGTTCTCTGCTTCTGCTTTTATTAATAAAACTTCGGCAAAGCGCAATACAGTAGCATTTGCTTCTGACACATTTGTACTGGCATAATTTGGATCCCAATACTTATTTATAAAGGGCACAGAATCGCCTGGCGCATTTAGTGTAATGTATTTCTTACCGTTTGTTGGACTAGTGTAGAAAGTGACAAAAGACACTCTTTTACGTTTATCACTTGGTTGGTATAATTTATATATACTAAAGTAATTGTCGTTCCTTACTGTATAAAATCTAACCTGATCACCATAGCTTCCTTTAAGTCCTGGAACACCTGATTTTATATCTCTACCGCATACTTGGTTGGTTTGTACTCCATTTTTGAATTGAATTGAAAAAATGTGTTCTTTACCATTTTTGTAAGCTGGTAAAAATACTTGACTATAATCAGTAAACAAATCATAACCATAGGAACCGTTAATTACGGAGTCTGCATATAAAATAGCACTTGTCCAATCTCGTTTTGTCAAATAAACCTTTGACAACAGAGCTTTGGCTGCTCCTTCCGTGGCCCGGCCTGACTCTGGAGAAGAACCTGCATAAAAAAGTGTAATGGAGGCTTCAAGGTCGTTAATAATTTGATTGTAAACACTATCTACAGATGTTCTGCCAACCTGAAGATTTCCAATAGTTTCCTGTGTTTGATCCGTTAATAACAAGGGAACAGCTCCATATAATCTCACCAAATTAAAATAATAAAGGCCTCTTAAAAATTGGGCCTCACCCAATAATCTGCTTTTTAGTTTTGCATCCATTGAAATTCCAGGAATTCTGGCCAATGCTACGTTTGCTTTATTTATACCCGAGTAATGCTGTTGCCAGATTTCTTTTACACGAAGGTTAGCAGATATATGAGATAGTACCGCCAAAGTTCTCACATCATTGTTAGGAGAGCCTGGGCCTGCATCTAAATCGTCAGTCATAAAGTCCATTCCGGTATTTAATAAAGAATTATATATTGGCTGATTCCCATCTCCATTACTTGCAAATGGATAGTATATTGCGTTAACTGCCGCAACCGCGTCTGATGAGGTTTTGTAAAATTGTTCTGGAGAAACAAATGATTGGGGAGTCTCCTCTAATAATTTGTTACAGGCTATCAAACCAATAAATGCAACTATACTCAGAAACAATGTATTTTTTTTCATAATCTTTTTTTTAACACTTAGAATTGAATAGTTAAGCCTCCAATAATACTTTTTGAACTGGGATATGCACCGGTATCTATTCCGGCATTTACTGAACTTTGCCCGTTTACACTTACTTCTGGATCATATCCTTTGTATTTCGTCCAGGTAAAATAGTTTTGCACAGAGGCGTAAATTCGTATGGATTGTACTTTTACTTTTGAAACTATACCCTTTGGCAAGGTATATCCCAATGTGATGTTTTTAATTTTTAGGTACGATCCATCCTCTATATATCTGTCTGAAATTGATACTGATGGATTTTCTTCAGCTCTGTGCACTATAGTATTGGTATGCGTGGGTGTCCACCTGTCTAATAACTCTGCTGATGAATTTGTGTATCCGGAGCCAAGGTCAATGTTTGCCCTTGTTCTGTTGAAGATTTTATTGCCATACGAGCTGTAAACAAATATGTTCAGGTCCAAATTTTCGTATCTAAAGGTATTAGTAATACTTGCCAGGAATTTAGGTTGAGCACTCCCAACTATCTTTTTAATTTTATTGCCACTTTCATCAACTTTGTACTTCTGGCTTCCATCAGTATTTAGGCCATCGCATACGTAGGTATAAAATGATCCTAGTGGTTGCCCTACCTGCACAATTTGTGAAGGTTGGGTTACATTGGAAGGATCTGTAGGTATGTAGTAATCTGCTCCGCCTAAGTCTAGTACTTTATTTCTATTCAAGGAGTAAACTATATTTGAAGTCCATTCGAATTTGACGTCCTTCAAATTGTAAGTTTTTAAGCCAATTTCCACTCCTTTGTTTTCAACAGAACCGCAGTTTTGGAATACACTATTTAGCCCAGACGAAAATGGAACAGGAACTTCTAAGAACAAATCTTTTGTTTTTTTGTAGTAAGCATCAGTTGTTAATAGAATTCTGTCCTTCAGTAAGTTTAAGTCTAATCCTAAATTATATTGAGTTGTTTTCTCCCAGGTTAAATTGGAGGTCTTATAGGTGCTTGGTGCAGTTCCATAAACAAGAGTGTTGTTTATAGTATATGCATAAGATGCAAGCCTTGAAAAGGATTGATATGGGCTGATTTCCTGATTACCTGTTAAACCTGCACTAAAGCGGAGCTTTAAATTAGTAATAATTTTATTGTTTTTTAAAAAATCTTCCTTAGCTACATTCCAGGCAAGTGCAGCAGAAGGGAACGCACCCCATTTATGATTCTCGGAGAATTTTGAGGAACCATCAGTCCGGACTGTTACTGTTACGAAATATTTATCGTTGTATCCATAGTTAATACGTCCAAAGAAGGATTGCAAAAACCATTGACTGCCGGATGATGTAGGTATTGAAATTACAGAGCCGGATCCTAAATTATTATAAGTCGTTAAGTCTGTTAAAAAATTGGTAGCTCCAGCTGTATATATTTCTGTTACCGACTTTTGTTGTGAGTTGCCAATTAATATATCGAGTGCATGTTTGTCATTAAATATTTTATTGTAACTTATTGTATTTTCATTTAACCAGTTATTTGTGCTCAAAGATCCGATTGAAGCCTGTCCTCCTGTAGGACTTTCATACAATGTGGAAGGAAGGTAAAGATCCTGTTTGTTATTTATAATATCTGCACCCACCAGCACTTTTGCTGCGATATTTTTGGTTATTTTATATTCTCCAAAAGCGTTTACTAAAAATCTTGAGGTATTTGTTTTATTAATCTCTCCGTTCAATGTAGCAACCGGATTAGCTATTGCTGACCCATAATTACTATAGGATGTGTAGTTCCCATTTTCATCTCGAACAGGAACTAAAGGCACCATTGAAAGTGTATTTTCAATGATGCCACTGGGCGCAACATCAGCATGAGAATAGCTTCCATTTCCCAAAAAACCTATTTTAAGATTTTTGTTTACCTCGTGAGTTAAGTTTAGTCTTCCGGAGTATTTTTCAAATCCTGTATTAAGGATGACGCCGTCTTGTTT
The DNA here is from genome assembly GCA_036514375.1 of Bacteroidales bacterium. Classification (GTDB taxonomy): domain Bacteria; phylum Bacteroidota; class Bacteroidia; order Bacteroidales; family JAAUTT01; genus JAAUTT01. The sequence goes on from DATBXH010001095.1 coordinate 4,231, forward strand.
TAAATAATTGCCCGAGACGAATAATTGTGTTTTTTCAGAGCCGGAAGTAATTGATATTGTGTGGCTTTTGGTGCCAGCTTTTCTGAAAATTTCATTTTGCCAATCAGTGCCGTCACCAAGCTGATTTATTTGATCTTGGGTAAATAATGCTGTTTTTCCGGAAGTGGCAAGCGCATCGTTTTTTAAAGCTGCCCATTCTTTTGCATTCATTACATCTATCTTTTTGGGTACTTGCTGTATGCCATAATACCCGGTGTAAATCAGAGAGGTCTCATTTTTTCGTGCTTTTTTTGTTGTTACCATTACTACACCGTTGGCTCCTCTTGAACCATATATTGAAGTTGCTGAAGCATCTTTTAACACATCTATTGTTTCTATATCTGTAGGATTTAACCCTGCCAGTGGGTCTATTTTTGATCCTGTAGTCACTCCGGCATCAACTGAACTATTTCCATTATAAACGGGAATTCCATCAATCACATACAGGGGTTCTGTACCTGCATTTATTGAGGTTGTACCGCGTATCTGAATAGAGGCTGATCCTCCTGGTTGTCCTGTGGACTGAGTTACCTGAATACCACTAATTGCTCCTTGTAACAATATATCTGGCGAAGCAACTGGTAATGTTTTTAATTCCTGAGGTATAGAAGATAACGATCCTGTAAAACCACTTCTCTTCTGCGTTCCATAACCCACTACTACTACTTCGCTTAATCTGTTCAGGTTTTCTTTTAGAAGAATATCGACGGGCAGTTCTTCGTATACGTCAATTTCTTGGGTTTCGTAACCCACATAAGTAATCAGAAGGGTTACAGGTAAACTTTGTTTGGTGGAAAACAGAAATTCGCCCTTGGCGTCAGTTACTGCGCCGGTACTTGATCCTTTTAAATGTATGGTTGCACCAATAATGGGCTGTTTATTGCTGTTATCCAAAACTTTTCCGGCCACTTTTATGGCTTGTTGTCCAAGTGCCGGAAACGTTAAGAGCAACAACCATATTCCAATGAAATGTCGAAGATTCTTTTTTAATCTAATTTTTGTGTTCATAGGTGATTATTTCAATGATTCATAATTTTTTAAAACAGACGTGATAACTCCCAGGCCATCGAAAAAGACTTTCGTGGCAAACTATACCTCACTTTGGTATGTATTAATTGTTAAGGGTGAGAGGTTAACCCTGACGACAGGCGGATCAAAGCGGGTTGCTATCGGTCAGCAACAACATCGTAACAGGTTCGAATGGTACGTCTTCATAGTTTTGAGATTAATATAGGCACAAAAGTGTAACTAATACAAAATCTTTGAAATACCAAGAATAGGGTAATTTTTATACCAAATATTAGTACGTAGGTATACCCATCTAAGGCGATAAGGGGTGGGTATTTGTACTACTTGGATATTTACTGCGGAGTAATTTTCAGCTTATCATTATAAATAAAGTCATTTACTAAATCTCCAAAGGAGTAGGTCTTTTCATAAATATGTCTATCTTTCAAAAGTTCAACTTCCTCAATTAGAATGTTTGATATTTTCTCCTCAATTAAAGGCATATCTAGCATAAATGAATCAAACAAATCTCCAATATTGATAAGCTCTTTATGAGGTGAAAAGTCAATTCCATGAAAAACTTGAATAATTAGATTCTCAGACTTTAATCTATTGTTAAGTTTGAGAAGATATCCTCGATGGATTAGTCTATCACGTGTTTCTTTTATACAAAAAATCCAAGGGTATAAGGTTTTATCTTTTAGCTTATTAATCTCAGAGTTTAGTTCTACAGAATCGATTTTCTTCCCTAAATTCCACAAATCTGGCAAATTTTGTTCATTTCTGACTTGTTGATTTATTATTATGTCAATAAGACATGCAAACATATCCAAATATGTCTTTAAGCTTATTATGAACAAATACGAATAATCCCTAAAATCTAGTTCATGCTTTAAAGAGTAAAAATCATAATCAGTTATTTTTTTCTTAGGCTCTAAAACATTTGAGTACTTATTTAGCTCAGTGAATAAATAGTGTAATCTCTGGTAAGTTTCAATTACGAATTGCCATTGATTAAATAATGATGACATTAATTCATTAATCCTGAAATCAAGTTTAAAATTGTTGCGATCGTCGGGGTCTGATGGGCTAATTTCCATTCTAAGCGTGAAAGCGATATTCAAAATTTTGGATTTGTAATGAATTCCAGATTCATCTTTAATATTGTACTTTTCAAGTGGATTCATAGATTTGTTTTATCATGCTCACTTGTAAAAATAACTGTATTACCTGCTGATTCCAAAGAATTTTACATTTTAGTTCGATAACCTTGTGTTGTATTTCAAAGTGCGATTACTCAAAAACAGACCAAATTAAATACAATTTCAATTTTTCACTGCTGCGACTTTTTAGTGACATAAGCCAAATAGAATTTTGCCATTGGACAGGTCATTTAAATAAACAACGTCCTTCCTCCTTCCGAGATTTCAAGGAACTTAGCCACTCCCAAAACCTCCTTTACTTCAGGGATAAATGTGTCCTTGTCCAGCCCGAGGATGACACCAGACATTTCGCAGGCATAGAGGTTTACATCAAGAGCAATGGAAGCGTCGATAAGTTCATCAAGCGTGGCAACATTACGTTTGCGCATCATATAAGTCATGAGCTTGGGGCTAAGGCCGGCGAAGTTAAGCCTGCTTAGCGGTACATTATTTCTACCGCCTTGCAGCAAGCCAAAGAACTTGGCCAGAAAACCTTTACCCACAGCTTTCCGGCCTCGCGCTTTTTTTATTGCATTTAGTCCCCAAAAGGTAAAGAAAAGGTTTACCTCATACCCGACTGCGGCGGAACCGCTGGCCAGTGTAAATACTGCTATCAGCTTGTCAAAGTCGCCACTAAAACTGATGATGGATAGTTTTTTCCTTTCACCTTGTCCTCCACCCATAAAGTAGAGAAAATCAACTTCGTCTCCCTCTTTAATATGGGTTTGTTCAAAGTCGGAACGTTGCACAAACTCTCCGTTCAACTGTACCGAAACCATGTCCGGTTGCTTAACGTCATTGGCTTTAATTAAGTCGGTTAACAGTAGCTTATCTTCACTGTAATTCTGTTCTTTACCGTTTACTGTAATTTTCATATTTATTAATGAATTTGCTGAAAATCAGTCTGATTATTAATATGCTTATAGATTATAAAGCTTTATAATTAATATTGTAAAGATCACGATGTGTGGTGAAGTTTTAAATACCAAGGATGTGGTATTCTGTATACCAAAATTTAGGTAGCACACTAAAAATAAAAGGCGGTTCTCGCGAACGGCCTTTTATTCATTACTAACATTACAATTACTAACTACTAATTTATGAATACCAATTTTTCCTGTTGTTACATGTATAATCTTCAGACCAAACTTATGGTTTCCTTCGTTATTTTATAACTTGAAAACAGACGCTGCCATCTTACAGTTATCATTTACCCCGATACCTTGATTTTTTTCTTTAATCAAAGGTAATACCTTGTATTAAGCATTGAAATAACTCAAAAACGGTATTTTTTATACCCATTTATTGGTAAGAACGGGTGGTATTTGCGCCTGGGTATTTAACGGGTTGCACAAAATTGGTAAGTACCTAATTTTGAGCTTTTAATAAAAAATATTTAGGGTTCATTTATCAGAAATGTATGGATGTGAAAAAGCCCGAGTTTAGTTGGTTTTAACTTGTTTAGG
>DATBXH010001096.1:0-2272 GCA_036514375.1 Bacteroidales bacterium
TTGTGGAGATTCTACTTCACGGGATACCAAAGCCGGAGAATAATTAACCATCCACTTTATCCCGAATTTATCGGTAAGCGATCCGTAATAATCGCCCCAGAACTGATCTGCTAAAGGTTGTTCCACGCTCCCACCTTCAGAAAGTTTGGCAAAAAGCTTATCAGCATCTGTCCGTGAATCAGGATGAAGCGAAATGTATATATTATTTCCCTTCATCACTTTAAATCCCATAGATTCGGGAGCGTCCGTCCCCATCAGTAAATGTCCGCCAAGAATTGGAAGAGCAACATGCATCACCAGATTCTTATCCGCCTCGGCTAAGGGAGGCATACCTTCCTGTGCAGGAACTTCTCCAAACCGGTGGATTTTACCATCCACAAACTCACCACCGAAAACCGACTTGTAAAAGTTAAACACTTCCTCGGTATTCCGGGAAAAATTAAGATACGTGCTTGTCTGTGCCATACTTTTAACTTTTATTAGGTTAATTAATATATTGATGATAAAGAAGAAACACTGTTATCATTATCATGCAAACATGCTAAAGGTTATGCTTTGCTGACCTTTAACAGCCTGTGATAACTGACATAAGACAGAATAAGAATCACAACAAATACAAGTGGGAAAAAAGTGCCAGGTTTTGGACCGTCGACAGCCCACATACTTACAAATGCCGATATAAAATCGATGGCAAAACCGGCATAAGCCCACTCTTTGATACGGTTGGGGATTTGAGGAACAATGATCACAATAGAACCCAATACTTTAAAAACCATTAACATAATTCCAAAATATTCGGGATAACCCAGATGGTGAAGCCCTTCTTTTGCCTGTTCGGAATTTGAAGTAAGTGCCGACAGTACCCCTTCAAATAAAAAAATGATCACTGTGGTAACCCAAAATATTACTTTGTCTCTTTTCATAGTATTTACTTTAATTGTTTAGTAATAGCTTCTGCTTTAAATTGAGATCCTTCTAACAATTTTATAATTATCAAAGTTCAGACATTACTTGTGTAAAATCAGTGGTAAAAACGTCAAACTTGGGGGCATTTAAGACAAACGGAATCCATTAAAAAACATAGGAAGACAGAACACTCAGTTTGAAAGATTTGTAAATGTTGTAAATAAATGCAGGAAGAGCTATTTTTATGTAATAAAAAGAACTCTCTCACGTTTATACAGTGATGTCTTAACAAATTAAGATATAGGCATTTCAACCAGAATGAATCAAACATAATAACCCAATTTTTAACCCATGAAAAAACTTATTTTGATACTATTAAGTGTCTTATCTATCCACGGAACAGGATTTTCCCAGGCAGCTCCCAAATTTAAAATAACCAAAGATGGTATTAAACCTGTGATCGTAACATTTGATACCAGTTATCATGCACACCTCATCTATACCAGGGTAAAAGAATGGATTTCGTTAAATAATACAAATCCCAGCGCCGTGACGAGGATCGACAATGAAAACTCGCTGGTAAAGTTTAGCTGTTATAAAGAAAAAGCCTGGAGAATCAAAAATAATGATGTGGATTATTGGAACGATCTGAAATATACCCTGACTGTTGACATAAAGGATGCCAAATGCAGGATATCCTTCGATAGTGATGATACCCGTTATAAGGTTTGGTTTGCCAAAGACGGTACACTGTTAAAAAACTTTAAAGAGTCGGATACCACGTTTGAAAATACCATCAACGAAACATTGACATCACTGTACAACCATATCAAAGGTGCAAAGAAAAAGGCGGATGACTGGTGATACGATTTTGGTTGTAAGGTTATTATCTTTTCTATAAAGGTTAAAAAATTAGAAATAAGCTTTTTAACCTTCATAGAAAACCATAAAGAAACGATACCAATCTTATTAAAAATTCCTCATATCTATTTTGTTGTCTCAAAAGAGCTGGATTACAAATCCAGCTCAGCGTGTAGGCTTAATAATCTGCACTATTCGTTAGGTCGGATTTGCAATCCGGTCTTAAAAAAGACTTTTAAGGCACCCTCAGCACTCCGTACTGGCGAATCCCAAAAACCATTTATTTACATTGGGTGTAAGAATTACTTTTCGTCGTACGTTCCGTTTGAATACGGACCTAATACCATAATTTTATTCATATCCGGGAAATGTACAATTTCAGGCACATTTATCGCATCAAAATCGATATATACAAGTTTTTCGGTTTCGGATCCGTTACGAATGACATGCGATCCTTCTTTGCCTGCCGGAAAGGTAATAATATCGCCGGCATTTAAGGTAATTT
>DATBXH010001097.1:0-2115 GCA_036514375.1 Bacteroidales bacterium
AGGAACCTGGTTTTCCTTTCAAACACCGCACTGAATTTTCTCAGCTTCTCGAATGACGACGACATTTTCATCTTTATTGGTAAAAAACTGGCAGAACTGACCCGTAACGCCATTATTCTGGTTTCATCATATAACGATTCCGATAACACGTTGTCTGTTCGATTTATTTCAGGTATAAACAGATATCTTAATAACATTCTGCAAATTCTGGGTAAAAATCCTGAAGAAATTAAAATACGCGTTACCCCGAAGTTCATGAAGATGTTACAAAATCATGAACAATCCTTATATACTATTAAAGACGGACTGTTTAAAGCAACCCTGGGGCAAATTCCCGAACAAAATTGTAAACAGCTTGAAAAGCTTCTTAAAGTAAGTAATTATTACTCGATGGGGTTAATGCGTGGAGGCAATCTTTATGGAGTAATCACAATAGCAACAAAAACCGATCAGGAAATTAAAGAACAAAAAATTATTGAAACATTCCTTTACCAGGCATCCATTTCGCTCCACAGGCGACAACTTGAAAATGAACTCATTCGTTCCAAAGAAAAAGCTGAAGAATCCGATCGGCTTAAGTCTGCCTTTTTGGCGAACATGAGTCATGAAATTCGAACGCCAATGAACGGTATCCTGGGTATGACCCAATTGTTGGCTAATCCGGAAGTAACACACGAACAGCGCAAAGAATATGTCGAACTCATCAATAAAAACAGCGAAACCCTTTTAAATCTTATTGATGATATCATTGACGTCTCGAAGATCGAAGCAGGCCAGATGAAAATTATTCGCAAGGCATTCCGGCTTAATTCGTTGCTCGATCAGGTTAATGCATTATTCAAATCGAGTCCGGTTTATAAAAACAAAACGAAGCTCCAACTCGTTGTACATAGAAATTTACCTGACAATTTAAGTATTTATACTGACCCTGACAGATTACGTCAGATCTTTATCAATCTCATTGGCAACTCGTTAAAATTTACTGACACTGGTTCTGTTGAGTTTGGATATAATCTCAAAGGAAAGATTCTGGAATTCTATGTTAAAGATACCGGCATCGGCATTTCTGAAGAAAAGCAAAAAGTAATTTTTGATAGATTTACACAAGCAGACGACTCACTCACCCGCAAATTCGGAGGATCGGGTTTAGGACTTGCCATATCAAAAGGTCTGGTCGATCTGCTTGGAGGCCAGATATGGGTGCATTCTATACTCAAAAAAGGATCGGAATTCTGTTTCACCATTCCTTATATCCCAACGTTTGATGACGAAGACAGTTACCGCCAGAGTGAAATGACTCCCAAAGACTATAATTGGTCGCAAAGAGCTTTCCTGATTGTGGAAGATGATAAAGTAAGTTATAAATTCCTGGAAGGAGTCTTCAAAAAAACAAAGGCAAAAATTTATCATGCGGATAATGGTTTGAAAGCTGTTGAATTATGCCAAAAATACGACGACATCGATATTGTCCTTATGGATATTCAGCTGCCTGAAATGAGCGGACTGGATGCAACCAAAATGATTCGTGGAATCAGAAAAGAATTGCCCATCATTGCCCAAACTGCCAATGCCATGTCGGAGGATAAAGAAAAATGCCTCGAGGTGGGATGTGTCGATTATGTGAGTAAGCCGATCAATATTAATGTCCTGTTTAGTAAAATAGATAAATATCTCCCCAAGAACTAATTAAAATTCAATGATTTTAGTAGTGTTTTTGGTAGGAGTTATCTACATATCAATAATTGCTTCTTTTTTTTATGGATGGGAAAAACTTCAGCGCTTTGAAACAACGATTTCAGATGCCTCTGACGTCTTCACATCGATCATAGTTCCGGTGAGAGATGAAGAGGAAAATATCAAATTACTCTTAGATGATTTAACAAGTCAGAACTATCCTTTGGAGCAATTTGAAATTATTCTTGTTGACGATCATTCCTCGGATAATTCGGTGCAACTTGCAAAGGAATATCCGGCCTCCAATCTCAAAATACAAACTTTACCTACCGACTCAAACGGTAAAAAAGCAGCTTTAAGACTTGGAATTCAGGAAGCAAAAGGAGAACTGATCATTACCACAGATGCCGATTGCCGAAGAGGCTCCGGTTGGCTTGGAAC
>DATBXH010001098.1:0-3875 GCA_036514375.1 Bacteroidales bacterium
GAATATTCAGTAAAGAACGAGCGTAACGCATCGTCGAAATAGAGAATGGTGGCATATTGCCGGGCATAGTTACGTCTGTCGGCTTTTTTCTGCTCATCCAGTTTCAAATCAGTTAACCGCTTTTCGAATTTCCTGTTGTACGTCTCCTGGTCATTCACTTTAAACGGACTGTGCATAGCCAGAGTAAGTACAATATCAAGATGTGGTTTACCAGGTCCCTTATCCATCACTTCAAGCAGCTTCCTGAATATCTCTTTATCGCCATACCCCCAGGTAAAACCTTCGTCACTAGCAGGCAGTTTGGTATATCCCGCGCCAAAAGATTTTGAATCGACAACCAGGTCAATCCCCTGGCGCTTCAGAAAAACGTCCATCAGGTCGAAATGAGCATCTCCTCCGTAAATAAAACTGGAATAATAACCACGTTCCTTTAACAATCGAATAAGTGAAAGGTGTTCCGGCATGCTTTCGCCCATCTCGGCAAAACCTTTTTCGCCATAAGGTGCAGATGCAAAAGTAGACGGGAGGACTGCGAACGTCCGGCCTCCGGTACTCAAAAAATTCTCCCAGTACAAACTTTTCTGCATCAACGAATCAAGAAATGGAGTGAAACTTCCGAGATAAGCGTTCTCGCCGCAATAAGCACGTCCAAGGCTCTCAACAATAATAAAAACGAAATTGGGCTTTTCTTCACCAGTTTTGAAGAATTTACCAAGCACATCCTGCGATTCATCCAGATGCATCAACGGATAATCCTTGTTTACATAACAAAACGAATGATCCGATGTATCCTGGTATGCATTTGCAGCATCAAAATTTTCCAATGCCTTTTGATCCTCATATTTATTCCGGAAATAATCAAACGATTTGGAAGAAAAGTAACCCAGCTTGTTGCAAGCCAGGAAAGAGTCGAAATCGGTTGGGTACCGCTTTGGATTGGGAACGGCACCATTTATAAAAACAGCTCCGGCCGAAAGAGCCAGAAACGGGTACAACACGGCAAACCAAAATTTTCTTTTTCTCATAGTAAACCAGGCTAAAAGGGTAATTGACAAAAAAATAATGAAGGGAATGAGCTTGGTAACCGACATTCCGCCGGCAGCACCAACCGTATGGGTAATTTCGGCCCACGAATACGCAAATAAATCGGAGCCAAGCGGAACCATTGAATTGGCAAAGTATTGCTGTAAAGCAACATTTATAACCACTAAAAAGCAGGTAATGATGATAAAGAACACGGTGGCAAATCCGGTCCTGATCAAATAAAACAGAAGGAAAGGAATGAAAAGAAAAGCGCAGATTTTAAGGTAAACTAACAAATCGTACTTAAAACCGATCAGTTCAAAACGAATACTGTTGGGTGGAAAATGATAAATCGTTCCCAAAACAAACGCTTCATATAACCTCAGCAGCAAAACCACAGCCAAAAAACCGGCAGCATAAGCCAGGTATTGTTTTCCTCCGCTAATTAACTTATCCTTGACCGGGGAGGCAGAATCTGTCATAAACAATATCAAAAAATTCGTTGTAAACTAATGTCAATAGTGTATCGATTGCGGAACAAAGTAGGGAAATCCTCCTCCCGTTCGTAAGCACCGCTGATTGCCCCGACCCAAAACATTTTGAAACGATGATTATAGGTAACTCTAACCCTGTCCGATTGCAACCGTAGTTTATCGACATTGGCAAGGTAGGTGTGAATATCATCCGGTGATGACCCATGGCTGTACTGCAACCCGATATAATTTTCCGCATCGTTAAAGTATCGTCTGGCCTGAAAAATTTCGGTAAACGAAGCTCTTTTCCCACTAGGCGTTACAAATTCACGGAACGAGAACCAGTAATTACCCCAATATTTCCCTACCGATCCTGTATAGATGGTAACATCGGAAGACGAGAATCTGAGGTAACGAAACCCCAGGGACGCTTCAAAACTTTTAGGCAGGCTTTGATAAAATTCTGCTCCAAATCGATATTTGGGAAACAGTCTTGCTTCCGAAATGCCTGCATTCAGGTACAGATAGTTATGCTTTCCGGTGCTTGGGTAAGCATCAGCTTCAAGCTGAATATCATCGGTACTGAATCGCTGGGCATAATTTACCCTTCCGATCACAGTTCCAATGGAAGTTTTTCGATTATACTGAAGATAGGTTAAGTACCACGGATCCTGGTTATCAAAAAAATCAGTCATGAAATCGAGCATCAGGGCATTTTTCATTTGGGCAACTTTGATGGATGTCAACAGAGACTGTGCTTTTTCGTTCTTGGGATTAATTTTCAGCAATTGATTCAACGCGGCAATAGCCTCATCGTATCGCTTCAGGTTATTTAATGCCCTCGCTTTGAGATACAGGAATTCTTCGTTATCCGGGTTATCGATCAGTGCTTTGTTAAGAATGTCGAGTGCAGCCTGGGGATTATCTGCCCAAAGTTCATTATTCGCCATGGCAATAATTACTTCCTCACTGGTGGGCCTTGCTTCGTGGATCTTGGCTAATTCACGCCGGGCGTCATCGTATTTCTGGTCCCAGGAATAAAGCAAACCCAGATAAAACCGAACATCGCCATTTTCTCCTGCAGCCAGAATCTCGGTGCATAATTTTTCAGCCCTGACATAATCGTTAGCTTTTGCGTACGCTTTTGCCGCACGAAATAACGAATCGGTATTAACGGGGTTTTGCGCAAACAAATGGTTTATCAGCAAAAAAAGGAAAATAGCGCCTAAAAAACCTGTTTTTCTTTTCATCAGACTCGATTGTTTAGTATTGCCAGGATCTTGTCACGACAAATTTATAAAATTAAAAGTCCTGTCAAATCATTCGGTCAACTCCTTTGACCAACTCCTTAATTCAGGTTTTCAAATGCTTAAAACCGGGTTTCACCGACGAATCTCTGACCACCATCTTTGTTTTCATTACCATCTGTGCGGCCACAGGCTTTTCTCCGTATTTACTTTGCCTCAATAATAACCGGGCTGCCTCCTGCCCCATCTCAAACGTCGGGTGCATTATCGAAGTTAACGGCGGATCGACCACAGTTGCATGAAATTCATCCGTAAACCCAACCAAGGCTACATCGTCGGGAATCTTTAATCCCTGGCGCTTAATCTCTTTCATGGCAGCAAAAGCGACGGTATCATTCACACTGAGGATGGCATCAGGTCTTATTTCTCTGTTCAAAAGTTTGTGGGTGGCCATGGTTGCCTCATCGGGACTTAGATTGGTATATTCAATAACTTCGTCATCCGGTGCAAAACCGCATTCGCGCAATCCATCTCTGTATCCTTCCAAACGCTCCTTACTAATATTTAAGTTTTGGGGACCGGCAATATGAGCAATTCTTCGGGCTCCTCCCTCAAAAAAATGAACTGTCAGTTGCCGTGCTGCTTCCCTGTTATCATTTACCACAGCCGGAACTTTATCGGTAAGGCACACACGATCGAAAAAAACAAGCGGTATCTCGTTTTCAATAATTTTATCGAAATGCGAATAATCGCAGGTATCCTGGGCCAGGCATACAATTAACCCCTCAACCCTCGACATGAGTAAATTATCGATACACTCTTTTTCTTTTTCATACGACTCATACGATGAACCTATAATGATATAGTATCCGTTTTCTTTGGCTACCTGTTCAATTCCGCTAATCACAGATGAGTAAAAATGAGTCACCAGGTCGGGGACGATCACGCCAATCGTTTTGGTTTGCTGCTTAAGCAAACCCATAGCCAAAGGATTAGGCGAATAGTGCCACTCTTTTGCAAGTGCTTGCACTTTAGCCCTCACTTCCGGGCTGATATCCGGATGATTTTTCAACGCTCTGGATACTGTAGAAACAGCAACATTCAATTCCGCTGCGATATCTTTTAAAGAAAC
>DATBXH010001099.1:0-6816 GCA_036514375.1 Bacteroidales bacterium
GTTCCTGATATTTAATCAGTTTTTGCGGATATGATTGAACTCCTTTCCAATCGTTTCTGCACTGATTTACATATTCATCGTTCCCCTTAAAGTAGCGTTCATATTTGTTGTCGAACACTTCTTTTTTTGTCGAGTCTATCACTTGGAATTCTACTTTGGTAATGTATCCGTTTACCACAGTTATTTTAGTATGCCCCCAATAGTTTTCCTGAACATAAATAGCTTTTGAGCTTCCTTCGTATACACCATCAATGTAAGGACCACTCAACCTGCTTGATAATAGTAGTATACATATAACAGCAATTACAATAACTGAAATAATTTTAACTTTTTTCATCGGTTTGCAAGGTTTGGTTTTATTTGACTATAAAAATTAAGACAGAACTTAATAACAGTTCTGTCTTAAATGATCCTTTAAGTCTTGGCTACCCTGTTCAAATAGTGTACAATTTTATAATTTATTTGATTATTAATAGTTTATCTTATAAATAAAAATAGTCTCGTTTCGGTTCACAGGATTTAATTTATAAAGTATGTTATCCATAAAGCCAGGGTCAGCTTCTCTTACAAACGAAACATTCGGAAAAACATGTTTCAGATTTTCTACACGCTCTTTAAGGTTTGCATCGCCAATAAACAGGATATATTCAGGCTTTGCCTCCGGGTGTAGTACAAAGTATTGTTTATTAGGAATCTCCCAAAAGTAATGATGATACATTTTCAACTTGGCGTACAGGGTCGAATCTTTTATATCTTCTTTAGAGAGAGCGTACATTCTTATCCATTGCCCGGAATAGTAGGACGGAAACATATAAACACTGGATCGGTTGGTATCTTCTATAAGAATTTCCTTCACCGGCTTTTTGTAAAAATATTCCATTGCTTCAATTCTCGACTTCTTCGAAAAGGTAAGGGTAAGTACCGGCAGGAGAACAAAATTTATCACCCAGAAAAATATCCAGAAACCATTTAATAATTTCGGGCGCTTCTGCCAAAATGTAGATTTATCTTTAAAATTATTCCAACCAATTAGCCCCAGCATAACAAAGAAAGGAATCATTGTAAATCCAAACCGCTCCTGTTTATTAGTAAATATGGTATGAAATAAAAAAAACAGGAAAGTTGGCAGGAAAAGCATCAATTGTTTTTTCCATTCCTTAAAGAATCCAAAGAAAATTAGAATTCCGATAGGCGGGATCAGCATTCCCATAATTACTTCGAAGTACATTAATGGATTGTTGGTACCATATTCATCCTTGTGTTTTAAATTATAAAAGATGTATTCAGTAAGTTCTGCAAAAGGCCGGTGCCAGATGAACATGTCTACTACTCCCTGAATGGCAAAGATGCTTATCAGCGCACCAAACGCAAAGACAAACGTTTCTTTCCATCTCTTTTCGAAAAGAAGAACCAATCCGGCTCCACCAATGTAAATGAGAGTTTGAAACCTCACTGAGAATGCAAGTCCCATGATCAGTCCTGCAATTAAATATTGCAGGTTAGGTTTCTTATGTTCAGGAGCATTGAGCAATATCCAGAAGCCCATCATAAGGAATGGGATACAAACAACTTCTACCAGGTTTCGTACGCTGAGAAAGGGCATGAACCAGAGTACTGCCAGGAGCAATCCAACCTGGATGGCTGTTTTTTTATTACTGAGCTTTTCAGTTATTTTATAGCCATAGTAAACTATCAGCAGCGAGAAGAATGCATGCAGTAATCTAATAAGTAGCATTTTGAATGCAGGGTTTTCAAATCCAATCAGTTTGAAAAAAGAGAGGATCAGGAAATGAATGCCTACGTAAAAAAAGCTGTGACCTTCAGGTTTTGGATTCACCTGGTTTTGTGGCAGCCAGTTATTATAGTCGGTACCATCCACCCACGATTGCGGAGCTTCAATAACAAGAAAATGGTCATCGTGCATTCCGTAACCTTGCGAAAAGAAGGCTGCTAAAAGGCGTAATACCAATGCTATAATGAGAATCGACTGAAAAGGTTTCTCGTTCCAAAATTGCCTGAGCGTTTTCATAATGCTTGTATTGATTTCGGAACCAAATTAAGTAAACTTTTTATGATTTTGGAAAACTTTCATAGTACCGGATTTGGGTTCAATTGATCAATCGGTTATCTTGCGTCAGTTTTTTAGTTTGCCTATGCCTCGTATCTGTTTGATTTTAATGGTTCTCAGTATTTCTCTTGAGCATGTATCTGCCGAAAAGTCTGATACTTTGACCCATAGGTTCTGGACCCTGAATACCAATTTTCATTATAGTTATGTGGTTGAAAATTATAGTCAGGTTCCTAAAAGCAGAAATCCTTTTTTCATAGAGATTAATCCATCCATCCAAACAGCAGGTAATAAGGAGTGGCAGCATATCTTCGGGTTTCCAAAGGTAGGTTGTTCTTTCCTGGTCGGAGATTTGGGTAATCGTACACAGCTTGGGACTATTTTGGGTATTTTACCCAACCTAACGTTTAATGCGGTTAATGCCAGGTGGTATGCGCCCCGTATTAAACTGGGGTTAGGTTTAGCCTATTTTACCAAAACTTATGGCAAGAGCGATACCATGAATTATTATATTGGTTCGCACATCACTGCTTTAGCACAAGCTTCCATTTTTATCCAACCTAAATTAAACGACCATTTTGAGTTAACAGCAGGGATTGCCGTTTCACATGCTTCAAATGGTCATTATCAGGTTCCCAATCTGGGTATTAATCTGCCATCCGTGTTTATCGGGCTGATTTATCATCCTGATGTTTTTACCGGAAAATTTCTGAGAAGAGAGATAAGTGTCCCTCCTTCAAAAGTACGGTTCAATGTACGTGCAGGGATTGGTGTTCATGAACTGGCCCGAACACTTGGTCCGGTAGGTACACCAAAATATGCGGTATATGTTACGGATTTTTATTTATCCAAAAGGTTCGGTAAAGTAAGTAATGTGCAGGCAGGATTGGAAATAAATCATTATAACAGCTTCTATAATTATATTGTTAAAAACGATTTTTTTAAAGACGGTCAGCAATTGAAAGCTACCGTTTTTACTGCATTTTTAGCACATGAACTAATGATTGGAAGATTCAGCCTGTTAACTCAAGGTGGCATCAACTTGTATAACAGGTTTTATGATCAATACATCCTGATGTATAAAAGCGAACAGGGTTTAAAATCGGAATTGAAGAAATATATCAGTACCCGTTTGGGAACTCAGTATTATTTATTCGATCCAAGGTATTGCACCAGGAACAATATCTTTGTTGGAGCTTATATAAAAGCAAATTTTGGACAAGCTGATTTTATTTGTACCCAGATAGGTTTTGTCTTTTAAATTAAGAATGATGAACTATTGCTAATCCGGCAAAAATTCTATCCTTTGCCTCCGGGTAACATTTTTTTTAAGTATTTTAGCTAAGTTTTTTACCGATAAAAGCGTTGTATGTACGAATTCATTGAAGGAAAAGTAATAGAACTTACACCAGCCTATGTCATAATCCAATCAGGAGGTATTGGTTATTTCATTAATATTTCGTTAAATACCTATTCTCAGATCTTTGATTATCAAAAAAATAATTCTCAAACTCCCTTAAAACTTTTTTTGCACTTTGCCGTACGAGAGGATGCTCATTTGTTTTTCGGTTTTTTTAATATAAAAGAACGGGAAATTTTCAGACTTCTGATTACAGTTTCGGGGATTGGTGCAAATACAGCCCGCATGATGCTTTCGTCACTTAATCCGATGGAATTGCAAAAGGCTATTTCCGAGGGTAATGTCAATGTTTTGAAAGGGGTTAAAGGAATTGGTCTTAAAACAGCGCAACGGGTCATTGTCGATCTGAAAGATAAAATTGGACTTGGAGGCACTGTGGATGAAAAATTTTTACTGTCAAACAATACAACAAAAGAAGAAGCGTTATCTGCTTTGATCACTCTCGGTTTTGCCAAATCAGCTGTTGACAAATTGCTCGACAAGTTATTAGCTGCAAAGCCAGATATGACTGTAGAAGAGCTAATTAAGCAAACCTTTAAGAATGTTTAGCATATTTTGAATAACAATTTTCTTCCGCTGTAAAGGATTGGGACTGCAAATTATCTTTAACTTAATTTGGCGTTTCGGAATTCTTTCGGAATGTAGGAGATGAAAAAATTATATGTCGTAAATTGAATCGGATTATTGTCAGATATATTCTATTAACTACTTGTATTTCCTTGCTTTGCTATGGATCAGGTTTGTCACAAACCAAAGACACCTTGTCCAAATCGACCCAGGACACTACTCCAAAGTTTCATTATAAGTTAAATGACAACCGGTTGCCTTATCAAACACAGGGACCAATCGGTGTTAATTTAAAAGAGCCTTCAAATGTTACCGAAACTATTGAATACGATCCTGTTCGAAAGGAATATGTCTTTAAGAAAAAGGTTGGCAATTTAGATTATGAGGTTCCATATTCACTTAATCAGCAGGAATACAAACAATACAGCTTTAAAAAATCAACTCAGGATTATTGGACGGAGCGGCATAAACTGGATAAAGGTGAAGGTAACGCCTCCTTCATGCCCAAGCTTAATTTAGGTGGCGAAGCTTTTGATAAGCTTTTTGGCAGTAATACCATAAATATTGTTCCTCAAGGCTCTGCCGAGCTGATCTTTGGAATTAATACCCAGAAAACCAATAACCCAAACATTAGTGAACGCCTGCGAAAGACCACAACATTCGATTTTCAGGAAAAGATTCAGATGAATGTTACAGGTTCTATTGGTGATAAGATGAAACTTGGCATTAATTATAATACTGAGGCTACCTTTGATTTCGAAAATAAGACTAAGCTGGAATATACCGGGAAAGAAGATGAGATTATCAAGAAGATTGAAGCCGGTAATGTTACCCTTCCTCTTTCAGGTTCGCTTATTACCGGAAGCCAAAATCTGTTTGGTATTAAAACAGAGCTTCAGTTTGGTAAACTTACTGTAACCAGTGTTATTTCGCAGCAGAAGGGCGAATCATCGGTTATTAATGTGAAGGGTGGGGCACAGGTCAGTGAATTTGATATCTCTGCCGATTCATACGATGTAAACAAGCATTTTTTTCTTTCACAATTTTTTAGAAATAATTACGAAAGATCGCTTAAGAAACTGCCTGTCATTACGTCTGGGGTGGTTATTACCAAGATTGAAGTTTGGGTCACCAATAAAAGCAGTAACTTCACCGATGCAAGGAATATAGTGGGATTTCTTGATCTTGGTGAGGCACTAACCTGGAACAAACAGGCCTTTTCGCAGGCTGCGCGACGCGATTCTCTGATTCCAGCTTCAAACGATGTCAACGGACTTTACAGGAAATTTACTTCAACCGCAGGATCAGTAGATATAACAAATCTTTCTGCTATTTTGTCGTCGTATTCAGGATTTAATAATGGAGAAGATTATGAAAAGGTTGAAAGCGCCCGTAAACTCACCGATCGTGAGTATACTCTGAATGCCAATTTAGGATATATCTCACTGAATTCTGCCTTAAATGCAGATGAAGTGCTGGCTGTGGCTTATGAATATACATATAATGGACAGACTTATAAGGTTGGGCTTTTAACTACCGATGACTCAAACCCAAAAGATGCACTGGTTGCTAAACTGTTAAAAAATTCAAGCTTTACTCCGAAACTTCCCAACTGGTTATTGATGATGAAGAATGTTTATTCCATCAATGCTTACCAGGTGAATGCCAGTAATTTTCAGTTAAACGTATTTTATCAGGATGATAAAAACGGAGCTTCGGTAAACTATATTCCTGAGAATGCAACCAGTACAGATATTCTTCTTAGGGTTATGTCTCTGGACAATCTGAATACGAACCAGGAGCCACATCCCGATGGGGTGTTCGACTTTATTGAGGGAGTAACCATTAACTCTTCAACCGGCAGGGTATTTTTTCCAACGCTGGAGCCTTTTGGAAAGACGCTCGACGATTTTCTAAAAAGCAACCATGTATCTGACGCTATCCGGAAGAAGTATGTGTACAGTGAATTGTACACACAAACCCAGACAAATGCCAAGCAGGTTGCCGAGAAAGATAAATACAGGATTAAAGGAACGTACAAATCTGCAGGTGGGGGCGATATTGCCCTAAACGCAATGAATGTTCCTCAGGGATCGGTAGTGGTGACAGCCGGAGGTAGGAAACTTCAGGAAAATATCGATTATACTGTGGATTATACTTTAGGTCGGGTAAAGATCATCAATTCAGGTTTACTCGAGTCCGGTACTCCTATTACGATTTCACTGGAGAGTAATTCGTTGTTCAACCTGCAAACCAAGACATTGCTCGGTACACATCTCGATTATAAGTTCTCAGACAATTTCAATCTGGGAGCAACTATTATGAACCTTACGGAGCGGCCTCTTACCACAAAGGTAAATATTGGCGACGAACCAATCTCGAACACCATCTGGGGACTTAACGGTGCATATACTACCAAGTCGCAGCTTTTGACAAACATGCTCGATAAGGTTCCCTTTCTTGATGTTAAGGAGCCTTCCACGGTGTCTGTCGAGGGCGAGTTTGCCCAGTTGATCCCTGGCCATTCCAAAGCTATCAGTAAAGCGGGTACTGCCTATATCGATGATTTTGAAGGCAGTGAAACTTCTATCGATCTAAAAACATTTCAGTCCTGGTCGCTGGCAAGTACACCGAATGATCCTGTACTTTTCCCTGAAGCAAAACGGTCGAATGATTTGTCATATGGTTTTAACAGGGCTAAATTAGCCTGGTATCAGATAGATCCGTTATTCTTACTCAACAATTCAGCTACGCCGGGCAA
>DATBXH010001100.1:0-3043 GCA_036514375.1 Bacteroidales bacterium
ATTATAACCTAAAGTACCGTAAAGCTTTTGAATATTATAATAAAGGAGATTATGCCCGAGCTTCCGGGGTATTCGATCAAATTTCCACTGTTTTCAGAGGTAGCAGTAAGTCGGACTCTGTGAGTTTTTTTCAGGCCATGAGTGCCTACAAGCAGCAAGATTATATTACTGCACAGTACTATTTCAGTACATTTGTACAAACTTACCAGTATTCTCCTTTTGCCGAAGAAGCCGAATATCTCGCGGCCTATTGTCTTTATCTTGATAGTCCTAATCCTGAATTGGATCAGGAAAATACCACCAGGGGTATTGAAGCGTTTCAAGCTTTTATGAGAAAGTACCCTACAAGTAAGCATTACGACAACAGTAAGGAATATACTACGGAGCTTCAGGATAAGCTGGTTGAAAAGTCGTACCTGAGTGCCAAGCTTTATTACAACATGGGCGGTTTTATGTTGAAATCGGCTATTGTGGCATTGAAAAGCAGTTTGGAAGATTATCCAAATACCAGATATCGTGAAGAGATGATGTGGCTTATTCTTGATTCAAATTTCAAGATTGCAGAGAATAGCATCGAATCAAAAAAGAAAGACCGTTACCAGACAACCATTGATGAGTATTATTCGTTTATATCTGAATTTCCGCAGAGTAAATGGAAAAAAGAAGCTCAAAAAATTTATGAGAGGTCAGAAAAGATGACGAAATAAATTGGTAATTTTATATATAAAGTAAATAATTAAATCAATAATATCGTATGGATTATAAGAAGTCGAAAGCACCGATAACGACAATTACCAGGGATTTGGATAAACTGGAATCAAAGGCCGGTAATATTTATGAAACTGTTGTTGTCATTTCGAAACGTGCAAACCAGATTAGTGTGGAAATGAAGCAGGAACTCAACCGTAAGCTTGAGGAATTTGCTTACTATACTGATAACCTGGAAGAAGTATTTGAAAATCGTGAACAGATAGAAATATCCAAGTTTTACGAACGGTTGCCAAAATCTTCGTTGATCGCTTTACAAGAATTTGTAGATGATGAGGTTTATTTCCGTAATCCTAATAAATCGCAACCATTGTAGCAACATAACAGGTACATTGTGAGCCTGAAAGGGAAACATATTATTGTGGGAATAACAGGAGGTATAGCAGCTTACAAGGCTGCTATTCTTGTCCGTTTACTAGTCAAAGACGGGGCAGAAGTGAGGGTAATCATGACTCCGCTGGCTAAAGAATTTATTACACCGCTCACAATGGCAACACTGTCAAAAAATCCTATTCTAGTCGATTTTTTTAACCCTGAAAACGGAGACTGGAATAGTCATGTAGATTTAGGGTTATGGGCTGATTTGTTTGTAATTGCACCTGCTACTGCAAATACAATTGGAAAAATGGCCAACGGTATTGCCGATAACCTCTTACTTACTACATATCTTTCGGCCCGTTGTCCGGTAATGCTTGCACCGGCTATGGATCTTGATATGTTTGCTCACCCGGCTTTACAAAGTAATCTTGGAATTCTTCGCTCTTTTGGAAATATAATTGTTGAGCCTGCTTCAGGTGAACTTGCAAGTGGCCTTGAAGGTAAGGGCAGGATGGAAGAACCTGAAAATATTTTCAAAGCCATTCAACAATATATTGAGACCAACAGCAAGTTTAGTTTGGATCTGGATGGTAAGAAGATTCTTGTAACTGCTGGTCCGACTTACGAACCAATCGATACCGTGCGGTTTATAGGTAATTATTCCTCAGGTAAAATGGGGTATGCTATTGCTGAGGAACTTTGTGTTCGGGGAGCTGAGGTTACACTAGTCAGCGGACCGGTTAGCATCAAATCCTCCAGTGAGAATATTAAGCTGATTAAAGTAGAGACTGCCGCACAGATGTATGATGCATGTGTGGAAAGTTTTAAAACGGTGGATGCAGCTATATTATCCGCAGCTGTAGCTGATTTTACTCCATCTCAGCCTTCAGATACAAAAATTAAGAGGGAAAAGCAAAATCTCCAGTTAAACCTTCAGCCAACCCAGGATATAGCTGCTACACTTGGCGCTATGAAAAAGGCAAGGCAAGTACTTGTTGGGTTTGCCTTAGAAACATCCGACGAACTGAACAATGCTAAAAAGAAATTAAAGAGTAAGAATCTTGACTTTATCGTGTTAAATTCATTAAATGATCCGGGAGCCGGCTTCCAGGTAGATACAAATATTATTACTATTATTGATAAACACAATAAAGTTGAAAAATCAGAGTTAAAGAGTAAGACTGAAATTGCTAAGGATATTGTGAACAAACTGGTTTCCATTGTGAGTCATGCAAAATAAATTCAAGATAAGGTTTTTGTTACTTTTTCTTATTCTTCCCGGCATTATTTTGGGACAAGAGTTGAAGTGCAATATTCAGGTTGTTTCGGAACAAATACAGGGAACAAACAAGAAAGTATTCGAAACTCTTCAGAGTGCATTGTATGAGTTTATGAATAACCGGAACTGGACGAACAATGTGTTTACCAACGAAGAGCGTATTGAATGTAACATGCTTATCAATATAACCGATTATTCCGGTTCCGATTTTAAGGGAACATTGCAGGTTCAGTCGCGACGTCCGGTTTATGGAACATCTTACAATACCGTATTGCTCAACTATAAAGATCAGAACTTTGATTTTTCCTATACCGAATTTGAGCCTCTGGATTTTAGCGAAACCTCTTTCCGGTCTAACCTTACTTCGTTAATGGCGTTTTATGCTTATATAATAATAGGTCTGGATTATGATTCGTTTTCCTATAACGGAGGAACGGAGTATTTTCGTAAAGCCGAAGCCATTGTGAACAACGCTCAGAATGCCACAGAAAAGGGATGGAAGCCTTACGAAGCAAGTAATAATAAAAACCGTTACTGGTTGATCCAAAATATATTGGACGAAAAATATAGTTCAGTGCGGGAGTTTATTTATAAATACCATCGGCTTGGGCTGGACCGGATGGCAGAAAAAACAAACGAAGCAAGAGACGAGATTGCTGAGGATCTAAAACTTCTCCA
>DATBXH010001101.1:0-4936 GCA_036514375.1 Bacteroidales bacterium
GGGAGAAGCCTTAAACAGGATGAACATGGAGGACCCGACAATTATCGTTGAATATTCCAAAGAGTTGAAACAAACGATCCTGTATGGGCAAGGAGAATATCACCTCAACATTTTGAAATGGCATTTAGACAACATTTATAAGATACTTACCGAGTTCCTGTCTCCACGCATTCCGTACCGCGAAACTATCACAAAAACCGCTCAGGCTGATTACAGACATAAAAAGCAATCAGGTGGCGCCGGGCAGTTTGGTGAAGTTCATCTTATTATTGAGCCGTATGTTGAGGGTGCTCCCGAACCTACCATGTTCAAAGTAAACGGTAAGGAGCTAAAAGTAAGTATTCGCGATAAGGATGAACAATCGCTGCCCTGGGGAGGTAAGCTTGTATTTTACAACTGCATTGTAGGTGGAAGTATCGATGCCCGATTCCTGCCAGCTATACTAAAAGGAATTATGGAGAAGATGGAAGAAGGTCCGCTTACAGGATCATATGCCCGCGATATAAAGGTTTACGTGTATGATGGGAAAATGCACCCGGTGGATTCAAATGAAATTTCTTTTAAACTTGCAGGACGCAATGCCTTTAGAGAGGCTTTCAAAAATGCCGGGCCAAAAATCATGGAGCCCATTTATAACGTTGATGTTTGGGTTCCTGCAGACCGTATGGGCGATGTGATGAGCGACCTGCAAACACGCCGGGCTATTGTGCAGGGTATGAGCAGTGAAAGGGGTTTTGAAAAGATCTCGGCAAAAGTACCACTGGCTGAGATGAACAAATACTCCACTTCGTTGAGTTCATTAACACAGGGACGGGCTATTTATACTATGAAATTCTCCGAATATGCCCAGGTACCGGGTGAAATCCAGGGAGAACTGCTGAAGGCTTATGAAGCATCTCAAGCGAAAGAGGAATAAACAATTATTTTATAGTTATAAGAGGCTGTGTAAAAAGTCTGAAATCGAGCGTAGTCTGGAGACTAAGCTCAGCGCTTCGGATTGCATATCAAAGTAATACGCTCGGTGTAATCTCCTGATTACGCCGTAACGAAGCACTTTTTACACAGCCTCTTTAATTAGCAAAAGATTCAACAAGCAGACACATGTTTTACTAATCCATGCCCTTCTCCAAGGAAATTTGCAAATGAGTTCACAAAAAATGCGAATTCACTTACCTGTTTGCAGGTTTCGTTCTCAGGTATTCTTCATAAACCTTATCTAAATCCTTGTTCTTATACTCAATTACCTGTTTGGAATGCTTTATCTCAATTCCCTTTAAAAGCTGGATGCACAGTTTCTTGTCATCTTCAGGCAAATCATTAAACAGTACGTCACTCATTTTGCTAAGCTGACGGTAGCATTGAAACAGCATCTGTTCTCCTTTATTCGTTACCTTCAATAATTTGGAACGTTTGTCATTGTCATCTACCCGCTCGGTTATCAACTGATCTTCAACCATCCGGTTAAGTATATCGATCCCTGTGGATAATTCGAGCATATTGTAATTAATGGCATCAGTCTTGCGCATTTCTTTATTCCATTTTATCACATTGAGAAACAGAAATTCTTCCATCCGTTTTAGTTCCGTCTTTTGGATGGCTAAACGTGCATAAATATTGATTATCCCTCCTATTCTGCCCAATAATTTACTCAGGCTTGTATTGGTATCAGGCGGTACTATACCATCATACAAAAATTCCTTACTCTCCGATTCCCGCTTCCGAATCAGGTAATATCTGCAAAAGTCCTCAATACTGGCATCACTGAACTGCTCCTCGAAGGTAGCCCACTCATTGACAAGCTCAACAATTCTCTTCATAACACTATAAAAATAAATACTTCGAACATGATCTATTTCTAAACATTTTATATCGGACTTTTGTTAATGCCTCCAAATCGAATTAATTCATAGTAAAAAACATCGAAACAGATATAATTAAGAAGACAGGTTTCAAAGAGTGAATTAAAACCGAATGAATTTCTATTACTTAAAACAGATATTTATGAACCCTAATACAAAAACTCTGAATCCCAGGTTAATTTTTTGTTCGATTGGTTTTCTGATTTCAATTAACGTATGCCTGGCGCAAACACGAATTGACGGCCAGGTAAAAGACTCCCGGGGTAAAGCGGTACCCTTTAGCACAGTTTATATAGAAAATACTCTCGATGGTGCCACCACTGATTCCATAGGAAAATTTTTGTTTACCACCAGCGAAAAGGGGAAACATGTCCTGATAGGATCATGTATCGGCTATGAGACCGTAAAAGACACCATAATCATCGACAAGCCTGAACTACATTTCACTGTAAAACTTAAAGGTAAATCGATTGTTCTAAATTCCGTGACCATCACAGCAGGAACATTGGAAGCTAATAACGACAGGGAAGTAGCCATTTTAAAACCCCTGGATATTTATACCAATGCCGGAGCACAGGGAGACATTGCCGGAGCAATACAATCATTACCCGGAAACCAAAGGGTGGGTAATCAAACAGGTCTGTTTGTAAGGGGAGGTGACGCCAGCGAAACAGCTTTTGTAATAGACGGAATGACGGTTCAAAATCCATTTTCTACCGATGTGCCCGGGGTAGCTCAACGAAGCAGATTCACTCCCTTCCAGTTTAAAGGAATAGCGTTTAGCAGCGGTGGATATAGCGCCCGATATGGTCAGGCATTATCATCTGTTCTGGAACTGAATACGTTTGATATGCCCCAACAGAGTACGCTCAATTTTGGTATGAACATGAGCGGAGTGCAAGCATCGGCCACAAAAAAATGGAATCATTCGGCTGCAGAATTTACCGGTTATTATGCCAACCTGTCGCCTTTCCTTGATGTTTCAAATACCAATTTCCATATTTATGATGCGCCACATGGCGAAGGCTTTTCCGTCAAGTGGACTGAAAAAACGAAAACAAACGGTCTCTTCAAAGCTTTTTTCAAGTACGATATGAACATGAATGGTCAGGATATCCCCAACCCGGATACTCCGGGAACCGTTATTCCATTTGGGGTAAAAAACCATAATGAATACTTTAACAGTTCGTACAGGCAAGTGATTCATAAATTTGTACTCAACACTTCCGTTTCGTACAGTAACAATACCGATCGTATCGGATGGGGTGTTCTGCCTTTCAACGATAACGACTGGAGAGGTGAGTGGAGAGGCGAAGCCTGGTATAACCCTTCAGACAAAATATCTTTACTGCTGGGGTCTGAAATTCAGCGATACCAATATAAACAAGGATTCGACACATTGAGTTCCAAATTCAACGAACTTCTGGCTGCCGGATATTTGGAAGCAGAATGGAAACCTGCCACATGGTTTGCTTTTAAACCGGGAATCAGGTTCGAACGTAGTAATCTGTTATCGGATAATAGCGTTGCTCCACGGATTGCTCTTGCATTCAGAACCGGCAAATACAGCCAGATATCACTTGCCGGAGGATCGTATTACCAGGATCCTGATAAGAAATATCTCCTGTCGGGCCATCGACCCAGGCTGGAACAAGCAGTCCATTACATAGCCAATTATCAATGGATAAACAACGACCGGTCGTTCCGGATAGAAGGCTACTATAAAACTTATAATGATTTGGTGAAGGAACTGAATACGTCGTATAATCCCAATCCTTACCGGTATGTACCGGACACGGTTAAGCTGGACAATTCCGGGAACGGATATGCTCAGGGAATTGACATCTTCTGGCGCGACAAGGCTACCATTAAGAATTTTGATTATTGGATCATGTATAGCTATATCGACACAAAGCGGCTGTATGAAAATTTCCCTGTAAAGACCACTCCTGTTTTTGTTTCCAGCAATAACCTGAACATTCTCCTGAAATACTTTATTGAGCCGTGGCAGGTTAATCTGGGGTTATCATACGCCTATGCCAGCGGGAAACCTTATTACGACCCGATATCTACTAAATTTTTAGGCAACAGAACGCCGGATTACCAAGATGTAGCATTTAACTTCAGTTATCTTGCTACGTTCGGAAAATTCTTTACGGTATTTTATCTGTCGGTTGACAACCTGTTTAATCGCAAAAATGTTTACGGATACCGGTATTCGTATGACGGAAGAAACAGGTATCCGATTCTACCGGCCATTTACAGGGGAATATTTGCAGGTATTAACATCTCGCTCACAGCTTTTTCAAAAGAAGAATTATAGAATCAATTCATAAATAATAAAGAGCAATATAAAACGAACAAGTAGTATCAATTCAAAATTAAAACCAAAAACTATGAAAAAACATATATTACTGGCAGCAGTAAGCTTAATCTTTTTACTTAATACAGCCATTGGACAGGATTTCAACGAAGTACTCAGGAACTCCTTTGATACATTCGAAAAAGACTCCACTCTTACAGGTAAATTCAATGCCAACAACAAATTGGTGCTGATAGCCAATAAATGGAATGACCAGTGGATAACGCATTATTATGCAGCTTATGGATATACCATTCTTTCATTTCTGGAAAAGAATGAAGATAAAAAAGACGCTTATCTCAATGAGGCTGACAAACAACTGGAAAGTGCCAAAACTCTTTTAAAAAAGGAAAATGACGAATGGTATGTTTTAGCTGCCCTGGTAGCAAATGCAAGGATATCCGTGAAACCAATGAGCCGGTGGAAAAAATATGGTGACATTTTTGACGAAGACTTAGCCAAAGCGAAAAGCCTTCAACCTGACAATCCAAGGATTTATTATCTCGAAGGAATGAAATTTTATCATACGCCTAAGATGTTTGGAGGAGGAGAGAAGGTAGCTCTCCCCTATTTCGAAAAGGCAGATAATCTGTTTACCAATGAGAGTGCGGATTCAATCTTAAAACCATTCTGGGGTAAAATGAGCAATAAGGGGATGTTACTCAAATGCAGAGAAGTTGTCGACAATGAAAAAAAATGACTAACTATCTACCAA
>DATBXH010001102.1:0-6937 GCA_036514375.1 Bacteroidales bacterium
GAAACGGAACAGGATTCTTAACAGCATTTATGGCAAATTCGCAACTTTTAAGCAGCAGTTCATTTTCTCCCCGGAATTTTGGATTGAGATTCGGATAGGTGAAATAGGTTTTTACATGACCCAAAGCATCGTTATATAGACCGTTGCTAAATTCCAGGCTGGCCAGGTTCGAGTATATCGGAGGAAAAAAATCAGGGTTTAGCTTTATTGCCTTCTTTAAAGTAATAATTGCAAGCGAATCCTGAAGATTATCGCTATACACCTCCCCTAACATGATTTCAGCCTCGATAAAGCCGGTATCTTCTTTTAAAGCCTCCTTCAAACGATAAATGGCCTGATCATAATCCCTGACATTTGCTTTTGAAATCGCATCATAATAAAGGTTAACGGCCCTTCGCGACTGAGAAGACAAATGCTGCTGGGCTCTTGTAAATTGAACAAACATCAGCAGAACAAAAACAAAAAGAATATGCATTAATTTCATCTACAAGAAATTTAATAATTAGGAATCCTTAACAGGGAGTAATCTTTTTTGGGAGTTATTTATCTTATTCAACATATAATTTACCATTATCAATTAACTTATACCTGTTACTATCTGTAAAGTTAGTAAATACTTGTAAATTGAAGCCGTTTTAGTAATTTTAGATTTCATTTTTTCAGTTCAACATTTTTATATTTTACCCACGAATAAACTACTAATAATGAAAGGAATGTTCTTCTTTTTATCGGTCATTTTCACGTTGCCGATATTCTCCCAAACCTCCAGAAAATATGATTTTGTAGTTGCTAAAGACGGAAGTGGCGATTTTACAACGGTTCAGCAAGCCATCAATGCTGTTCCTGATTACCGTAAGAAACGGACAGTTATATTCATCAAAAAAGGAACATACAAGGAGAAACTGATCCTTCCCGAATCGAAAAGCCTGGTAACCTTTATCGGCGAAAACAGAGACAGTACCATACTCACGTATGATGATTATGCCTCTAAACCCAACCGTTTTGGAGAAGAAGTGGGAACCTCAGGTTCATCGAGCTTTTATGTGTTCGGGCCAGATTTTCGTGCCGAAAACATGACATTTGAAAACACTTCAGGGCCTGTAGGCCAGGCCGTAGCCATCCTTATCAAAGGAGACAGAGCTTCTTTCTTTAATTGCAAATTTATGGGCTTCCAGGACACCCTTTATGCTTATGGAAACCAGTCGCAAACCAGTCGGCAATATTATAAAAACTGTTATATCGAAGGAACCGTCGATTTTATTTTCGGATGGGCAACCGCCTGGTTTGAGGATTGTACCTTGTTTGGCAAAGGCAATGGATTTTATACTGCCGCTTCTACACCGGAGGAGAGTAAATATGGGTTCGTTTTTAACAAATGCCGGATAACAGGCCAACAGCCTGACGGATTTTACTTAGGTCGTCCGTGGAGACCTTACGCTGCTGTTATTTATATGAATTGTGAGCTTGATAAAACGGTTAAACCCGAAGGCTGGAACAACTGGAATAAAACAGACGCCAAAAAAACAACAAGATATGCCGAATACAGAAATACAGGACCCGGTGCAAAAACTTCAGCAAGAGTTCCGTGGGCTAAGCAATTAACCGACCAGGAAGCAAATGTGATAACCATTGCTGAAGTCCTTGGAGGAAAAGACGGTTGGAATCCGGAAAGCAGTGAAGTAATTGTGAAGTAAACCATAAAGCAACGAAAAAACGAATATTAAATGCAGAAAAAAGATTTAATATGTTTTGAACTTTAAACTTTGAACTATTCTCCTATGGACATCGCAAAATTCAGGATTGAACCGGATTCGAATTTTAAACTATCCGATATTAAACCGGAGGATACCGGCAAGTTTGAATCAAAAGAGGAAGCAGGAAGGCTCCTTGCCGAAAATATCGAAAAGATGGCTGATCTGCAGGATATTTTATATG
Organism: Bacteroidales bacterium; assembly: GCA_036514375.1. GTDB lineage: Bacteria > Bacteroidota > Bacteroidia > Bacteroidales > JAAUTT01 > JAAUTT01. The sequence continues at coordinate 1,936 of DATBXH010001102.1, forward strand.
CGCAGGATAAATATGCCATGCTTATTATTTTCCAGGCAATGGATACAGCCGGTAAGGACGGGGCTATAAAGCATGTGATGGCAGGGCTTAACCCGCAATCAACCCATGTCCATAGTTTTAAGCAGCCTTCGGCCGAAGAGCTCGATCATGATTACCTCTGGCGAGCCATCAAAAATTTCCCGGAGCGTGGACAGATCGGTATTTTTAATCGTTCGTACTACGAGGAAGTGCTGGTCGTAAAGGTTCATGATCTTGTAAAAAATCAGCAATTACCAAAAGAATTTATCACAGATGATATATGGAAGAACCGTTACCGGCAAATACGCGATTTTGAAAAGTACATGTTTGAAAATGGAATTGTTGTGATTAAATTCTTCCTTCATATTTCTAAAGACGAGCAGAAGAAACGACTGCTCGACCGTATCGATGATAAATCGAAAAACTGGAAATTTTCTGCTGCCGACATCAAAGAACGACAGTTTTGGGACAGCTATCAGCATTGTTACGAGGAAGCCATCCGGGAGACAAGTACAAAACATGCACCCTGGTATATTATTCCTTCAAATAAGAAGTGGTACTCACGTCTTATTATTTCCGAAGCGATTGTGCAAACCATGGAAAAGCTTAAGCTAGAATACCCCAAAATAAGTGAAGAGCAAAAACAATTACTCCAGGAATGTAAAGAGAAACTGGAGAACGAATGATAAGCTACTCTTTTTGAGGCTATAAGAATGAGAGAAATTGTATTATTTTCAGCTTCAAGTCTTGATGGGTATATCGCCCGTAAAAACGGTGATATAGACTGGCTTTTTACGGATGGAGATTATGGATACCTGGATTTTTATAACTCCATCGATACCACCCTCACCGGACATAATACGTACAAACAAGTGCTGACTTTCGGAGAATTCCCGTATCCGGGTAAAACCAATTATATCTTTGGAAAGCCGGATAATCCGCACGATAAGAACCCAGTCATTTTTGTTTCGGATGATATGATTACCTTTGTTAGACAATTAAAGCATGAACGCGGAAAAAAGATCTGGCTGGTAGGTGGCGGGCAGTTAAACACCACGCTTTGGAATGCGGGATTAATTGATGAGATTATCCTGTCTGTCCATCCGGTTATACTTGGTGAAGGAATACCGTTATTATCGGGTAATCCAGTAGAAAGGAAGCTGAAACTGATCCGCACCAAATCGTTTGAAAGCGGTTTGGTACAAATAACTTACAGCACATAATCTTATGGGTGTTTTTGATTACATTGCCGAAAGAAAGATAAGGGAAGCCATCAATAAAGGTGAATTCGACCATCTTGAAGGATTCGGAAAGCCTGTAGATAATTCCGAATATTTCAGTGTGCCAGCTGAGGACCGCATTGCCTTTCATATCCTGAAAAACTCGGGCGTGGTACCGGAGGAAATTGAGATCAGAAAAAGTATTTACCTCGTTAGTCAGGAAATTAAAAGAACAGGTGATCCGGACGAAGTTTCCGTCTTACAAATGAAAAAACAAATGCTGGAGGACCGGCTCTTCATTCTTGCTGAGAATAAAAGAAACAGGTAATCGCAGGTCAACAAAAGAAAACAAACCATATAAAGAAATTTGAAGAAGCAATGAGCAGGAAAATTATCACAGGAATAGCATCATTCGGAATGTCCGGAAAAGTGTTCCATGCACCGTTATTGTCATGTCATCCCGGATTCCAGTTAAAAACTATTGCAGAACGGAGCAGACACGAGGCTAAAGCTTTATATCCGAGTGTCATGGTAGTAAGATCCATTGATGAAATCTTGAACGATCCTGAAATCGAACTTGTAGTAATCAATACTCCGGATCATACTCATGCCCAATTTGCCCACGAAGCTTTAAATGCAGGCAAACATGTGATTGTTGAAAAACCATTTACATTACAGGCCAGCCAAGGGGAGGATTTGCTTAACCTTGCTATACGGAAGAACAAAAAACTTACTGTTTTTCAAAACCGGCGATGGGATGGTGACTTTCTCACGGTTCAAAAGGTCGTAAAAAATGAGTTATTGGGCAGGCTGGTTGAGTACGAAGCTCATTTCGATCGCTTCCGCAATTATATTCAGCCCAATACCTGGAAAGAAGATGTTACGTCAGGTACCGGAACATTATACAATCTGGGATCCCACCTCATTGATCAGGCATTGGTATTGTTTGGAATGCCTGAGAGCGTCTTTGCCGATATCCGCATACTTCGCACAGACGGGCAGGTTGACGATTTCTTTGATGTTCACCTGTACTACGAGGATTTAAGGGTTGCTTTAAAGGCCAGTTATCTGGTAAAAGAACCCGGAGCAAGATATTCCCTCAATGGCACTCACGGATCTTTCCTTAAGTGTGGGCTCGATCCACAGGAAGATTGTCTGAAAGCGGGACATTTACCCACCGAACCCAACTGGGGAGGTGAACCTGAAAATTTATGGGGAATTTTAAATACCGAAAAAGGCGGACTTCATTATAAAGGAAAAGTTGAAACCATTCCCGGAAACTATCATGCTTTCTACGATAACGTTTACGAAGCTTTGGTGAATGGAGCAGAGCTTGCTGTTAAACCATCCGAAGCTATTAATGTTATAAAAATAATTGAGGCAGCGCAGAAAAGCAGTGAAAGTGGTAAAGTAATTGAATTGTAGAAACCAAAAAAGTAACCATGATATGTTTTGCTCATTCATATCATGGTTACCCAATATAGAATTCTGTAACCAGGCTCAATTATTTAAGGCAAATATGTTAAACCTGGCTAATTTAACTTTCTGTAAAAAATAACAAATTGAGGTTTTTAATACTCCGATTCCATAAATAGTGCTGCGCTTTAAGTTTATGGACGAAGCCTCATCGAAGTATTTCGTAGGACAGGTTATCTCCGCTATCTCATAGCCGGCATAACAAATCTGCGCTATCATTTGGTTATCGAATACAAAATCGTCCGAATTTGCTTCGTATTTGATACGTTGCAAAACTTCCTTGGAAAAAGCACGATAACCTGTATGATATTCACTCAGCTTTTGGTTCATCAATATATTCTGAGAAAGCGTCAGGAATCTGTTAGCTATATATTTATAAAGAGGCATACCACCTTTCAAAGCACCTTTGCCCAAAATCCGGGATCCGAAAACGACATGATACAAATCGTTAGCAATAAGATAACACATGGAATGAATCAGCTTAGGCGTATATTGATAATCCGGGTGTAACATTACCACAATATCCGAACCTATTTCCAGGGCTTTGTTGTAGCAACTTTTCTGGTTTCCACCATACCCTTTATTTTGTTCATGTTCCACAATATGCCTGATACCAAGTTCTTTAGCAACTTTTACAGTATCATCTTTACTCTTATCATCAACCAGAATGACTTCATCAACAATATCAAATGGTATCTCTTTGTAAGTAATTTCAAGGGTTTTAGCTGCATTATAGGCAGGCAAAACTACCGTAACTTTTTTATTATTAATCATTAATAGTTTATTTATTCATTTATGTTACGTTTCACAAAAACAAACCCGTTTCCTTCATATAAAACCTTCAGTTGCGGATACTTGCCAAGGTATTCTTTGCTGCTTGTATTTTTAATTACAAAATAAACCGGTTTATCGATTGGTCCGGAGAGTAACCATTGGTCGTCCCAGGCTTTAGGGTTTGCTGGTTTCTTCAGGTTAAAATAATATAATTGGGCATAACTTTTAAAACCCAAAGTTTTCATGTAACAATCCTCATTTTGCTTCTCTTTATAAAACTCAATGGCTGCATGTTGGGAGTATCCTTCAATGTGCGGTACAATAAACAATAGTGTACTGTAAGTAAATAAAATGGTGAGTATAAAAGTACCTGCAATCTGTAAATCCTGTTTCAACCTGTGGGTGCAAAACAACAGCGTCACTCCGGCAATAAATCCGATACCAATTAGAAACTCGTATCCGCTCCAAACGACATCTGCCTGCAGATTTCCAACGGCAAACTGATCCTTAATCAATCCAGATGCAATAATTCGTTCCTTATTTAGTACAATTAACTGTAGTCCGACAACTATCAGTCCCCAGAACACAGATATCCCTAAAATCAAATATTTCATCCACCGGGATAACGTTTGTTTATTTTCGTGCATCTTAAAAATAATGTATGCTCCAAAGAAGGTTAACGGGAAATAGCACAGGGAAGAGTAATGTACAATTTTGGTTTTAACCAAAGTAAAAAGAATAAGGACTGTCCAGAAAAGAATCATCATCCAGTTCTTAAATTCATGCACAAACTCATGATCTTCTTTCTTTTCGCGACGAAAACTTCGCAAAGCAAATATCGATGCCGGAAATACTCCAAAAAATAAAATCACAAAATGATAAAGAAAGAATCCACCGTGACCCGCATCTTTAGTGCTGAGCAAACGAATCTGGTATACAAAGAATTCCTTAATAATCGAGAAATTTCCTGTAAGTATCTGAAGAATAAACCAGAATCCGCCAATAAAAGCTAATGTAATGGCAAAAAATACAATATGCTGAAATTTAATCTTCACTTTAAACATCTTGATGGCTGAAAAAACGCCAAAAGTCAGCAGGTAGATGAGCAGAGCAACCGGCCCTTTGGTAAGTATTCCAAGCCCAATGAAGAAACCGGAGAGTACAGCAAACAATTTTTTCTTGTCTTCCTGATTAACCAGTGTATATTTAAAAGTACAGTAAACACCAAGAAAAATGAAAAGGTTAAACCAGGGGTCGATGATACCTGATTTAAAATAAAAGAATGGCAGAATAGAACCTGTGTAAACCAGCACCCAAAGTATACCAAAATTGTTACCAATTAGCCTCTTCCCCACCCTGAACAGCACAAGAAGCGTGGCAATTCCGCATATCGCATTTGGAAACCGGGCAGCAAATTCATTGATACCAAAAACCTTCATCGACAAAACCTGCATCCAGATAAAAAGAGGAGGCTTTTCCCAAAACGGGAGATAATTGATCTGAACCGTCAAATA
>DATBXH010001103.1:0-2135 GCA_036514375.1 Bacteroidales bacterium
TGGCCGGATTATCAGCAGGGGTAATTCTAACTTTAATCCATCTGGCTGGTGCTCCTAATAGCACATCTTCAATATCATTTAAAAATTGGAGTAGATTGTTGCCATGAATAATATCGAAGAAAGTTTTAAAATTATAGTACGAATCTATCGGAATACCTGTCATTTGACAGAAACTATCTGAGAATAGTAAACGGTCTTCAACCGAGTACCAGGTCCATGTCCCAATTAGCACATTTCCGCTTAAAAATGAGGGAGGCACATTAACCCTTGCAGAAGTTTCGCAGTCTACTTCCATTATTTGGTAAAATATTTAAACAGTTTTTGTCTGGTGTGTCAGGTAAAACCTAACAATTCGTTCCAAATCTTCAATGTCAAAAGGCTTGGATAAATAAGAGCTAAAGCCAAAAATTTCAGCTTTCTCTTTCAATTCATTTTTGTTTATAGCAGACAGTGCAACTATTGGTACGTCCATATTTGCAGTTCTGAATTGTCTAACCAAATCCCAACCCATACAATCCGGCAGTTTAATATCCATTAACACAAGGTCTATTTCTTCTGAATGCTTTTTAAACAGGTTAAGCCCTTCTTTACCACATCCGGTTTCAATAACATAAATATTGGAATCGTTTAAGATTTCATTAATAAGAATGCGTGTAGCTTCATCATCGTCTATGAGAAGTATCTTTTGTTCTACCAAAGCCTCTTTCATTTCTTCAACATTTCATCATTTCTTAATAGTTTAAAAATATTAATTAATTTATTATAAAGCAACTTAAATGTTGTTTAAATAGTTTATAGTTGTCTTAAAGGCTAATATATAGGAAGTTTGAGAAGTTTAAATATTCATATATTGGCAACTTTATTAGTCTTTGGAGCAAACAAAATGGACAAAGGAAAACAAACATATAATCGCATAAAAGCAGTGCTGGCAGAAAAGGGAAAGACAAACCTTTGGCTGGCTGAGCAGTTGGGAAAGAATAAAACAACAGTTTCAAAATGGTGTACCAACGAAATGCAACCAACAATGGAAAGCCTTTTCCAAATTGCGGAAGTGTTAAACGTTGATGTTAGAGAATTACTGATTTCTACCAAAGAGAAACAGTAAACGCAATAATTCCTTGTATTAAAATCAACCAAAAACAAGGTCAACAAATTTATTTAGTTAAAATTTCAGATTATATCTCTTATAAAAAAGGCAATGCTAAATGAAATAATTATCCAATCAGTTATTACATGCCCTAACTGTGGCTTTAAAAAAGAAGAAACCATGCCTACAGAATCCTGCCAGTTCTTTTATGAATGTGAGGATTGCAAAACTTTATTGAAACCTAAAGAAGGCGATTGTTGCGTGTTTTGTTCGTATGGTAGTACCCCTTGCCCATCCATTCAACTCAATAAAAATTGTTGCAAATAATTTTTTTGTCAATTAGTTTATATATTTGTAAACTAATAAACATATAAACTATGAAAGATAAAACCTTATACTCATTACATGCCAATATCTGTAAAGCTTTAGCAAATCCAATACGAATAGAAATAATTGATGTACTGAACGACAAAGAAATGAGCTTTGGCGAATTGCAGGAAGAAACGGGAGTATTAAAATCAAATCTTTCACAACACCTTTCCCTCATGGTTTCCAATGGAATACTTATTCAGCGTAAGGAAGGTTTAAACGCTTTTTTCAAACTTTCTACACCAAAAATTGGTACAGCTTGTCGTTTGATGCGCGAAGTATTGATTGAAAACCTCAAAAAACATAGCGATTTAATAAACCAATTGGAAAAATAAATATGAAGGTTAGAGATAGTGGAATGCCAGCAGAATCACTCTGGACAACATTTTTTGATACTGATTTCATCTTAGATAAATTAGAGATAAATAAAACAGTCAATAACCTGATGGAAGTGGGATGTGGCTATGGTACATTCACTATTAATGCAGCCAAACGAATATCAGGTGAGCTCTTTGCATTTGATATTGAGCAGAAAATGATTGATTATACCAGGAATAAAGCAAATGAAGAAAACGTAAGGAATATCAAATTTTATAACCAGGATGTTATTGCCAATGGTTCTGGCTTAAATATTGGTTCTATAGACTATGTAATGCTTTTCAATATTCTTCACCACGAA
>DATBXH010001104.1:0-5590 GCA_036514375.1 Bacteroidales bacterium
TTGTCCATCCGTCGAAAGGTTTCAGTCGTTTTGTAGTCGAAACAGAGCTTTCCAACGTACGAAGAACAGTGGTTCCGACAGCGCAAATATTGGCATGACGTTCAATACCATCGTTAACGACTTTGGTAGCCTCTTCGTTGATGATAATTCTTTCCGAATCCATTTTATGTTTCGTCAAATCTTCAACATCTACCGTTCTGAAATTACCAAGCCCTACATGCAAAGTAATTTCGGCAAAATCAAGTCCTTTAATTTCAAGGCGTTTTAATAATTCGCGGCTAAAATGTAAACCTGCAGTTGGAGCAGCTACAGCGCCTTCATGTTTGGCAAATACGGTTTGGTAACGTTCACGATCTTCAGGAACTACATCACGCTTAATAAATTTTGGCAAGGGAGTTTCACCCAAACGGTAAAGGGTGGCTTTAAATTCGTCGTAATCCCCATCATAAAGAAATCGCAGTGTGCGTCCTCTGGAGGTCGTGTTATCAATAACCTCGGCAACCAGAATATCATTTTCGCCAAAATACAGTTTATTGCCAATACGAATTTTACGGGCAGGATCAACCAGAACATCCCAAAGTCTTTGCTCGCGATTTAATTCACGAAGCAAGAATACTTCAATTTCAGCTCCTGTCTTCTCCTTATTTCCATATAACCGGGCAGGAAATACTTTGGTATTATTAAATACCATTACATCTCCTTCATTAAAATAGCTGATTATCTCTTTAAAGATTTTGTGTTCAATTTTCCCGGAATCTCTATGTAAAATCATTAACCTGGACTCATCGCGGTTCTGCGCAGGGAACTTAGCAATAAGATCCTGGGGCAAATTAAACTTGTATTGCGATAACTTCATCTATATATATATTAAGTGGGTTACGTTATACGAATACTAAAAAAAATGGTTACAAAAGTGCTAATTTATTTTCAAATTCTTCTATAGTCATCGCATTATTTACGTGATAAGAACCTATAGCTGTTCGTTGTAAGGCTACCATGGTAGCGCCACTTTCCAGCCGTTCTCCGATATCGCGCACGAGCGAGCGGATGTAGGTTCCTTTACTGCATTTGACCCGTATGGAAACTTCAGGTAAATTATACTGTAAAAGTTCAATCTCACTGATATTGATCCGGCTTGGTTTCATTTCTACTTCTTTACCTTTGCGTGCAAACTCGTAGGCACGTTTACCATCTATGAATTTAGCTGAAAATACCGGGGGAACCTGATCCGATTCACCTAAAAAAGATTTTAGCACAGTCTCAAATAATTCTTTGGTAATATGCTCCGTAGGGTATTCTTTGTCAAATTCCTTCTCCAAATCGAAAGATGGAGTCGTTTTGCCCATTAGTATTCCCGCAATGTACTCTTTGTCCTGGTCCTGGAACGAATTGATTTGCTTTGTGAACCGACCGGTACAGATAATCATGAGTCCTGTAGCCAGCGGGTCCAGTGTTCCGGCGTGACCGACTTTAATTTTTGGTACATTATATTTTACCTTTATCAATTTTCGTACCTTTCTTACCAAATCGAAAGATGTCCACTGATATGGCTTATTAAGTAAAAGAACCTCCCCTTCAATAAAATTCACTGACGAACTCCAATTATTAAAAAATCTGTTAACCTGCAATTTCCAGGTTTACTCCAAGAAAGAGCAATACCAACATGATCACACCCACTACAATTCTGTAATATCCAAACATTTTGAATCCGTGATTTTGCAAGTATCTGATAAAGAATCTTACTGCAATCAAAGAAACGATAAATGAAACGACACTTCCAACACCAAGGGTTCCCATATTTGTTTTATTTACTACCTCCGGATGTTCTTTGTACAGATCGTAAAAACTTTTAACAGAGGCTGCAAACATGGTTGGCACCGCCAGCAAAAAGGAAAATTCGGCAGCTAAGCTACGCGTGAGTTTTTGACTCATTCCACCGATAATTGTTGCTGCACTCCGGCTTAATCCCGGGAATATGATAGATAGCGTTTGAAACCATCCGATAATGAACGATTTTTTATAGGAAAGATTTTCTTCCTCAGTAATCTCGGGAGATTTGAAAACACTATCGATAAATAGCAATACGATACCACCTGCGATCATGACGGAAGCTATGACATATAGATTGTCTAATACAGCGTCGATATATTTTTTAAGCAGGGCTCCAATGATAAGGGCTGGTATAAGGGCAATGAACAGTTTTATATAAAAGCTGACCCGCTTAAAATCAACAAATTTTTTCCAATATAGCACAACAACTGCTAAGATAGCTGCCAGCTGAATGACAACTTCAAACATATCGACAAATGGTGTATTGGATACTCCAATCATCGGATTGGTAAACTTCATGTGCGCAGTACTCGAAATAGGCAGGAATTCAGTAATTCCCTCTACAATTGCAATAATAATCGCATGAATATAACTCATCGAAAAGGATTTTAGGAGAAATTAGTATTATTCAGCGTCCTTCGGTTTTTTCATAATAGCCCAAACTTCGAATGCGAAGCCGAATATTACAATGATGGGGGCAATAATAATTCGTTGTGCGCTAAACATTTCTTCTTTGTTAAATACATTGGGATCATTGGACCCTCCGCCAATCATCAGTAAAAATCCTATTACTATGATAATAAACCCGATGATCAGGAATTTATAATTTTCCTTCCCAATGGCAAAGTTCTTTTCCTTCGTGTTTTCGTTTTTCATCGTTATTGATTTTATATCATTTATGATAATGTTATATATTTAATAATAGAGTTCTTCCGTACGTAAACGTAAATACTTATTCACAGCAAACCATGTAGATATGATATTGATGATAATTCCGGTAACCAAAATCAAAAAACACAGGATAATAATTGAGTCAAGCTCTGTAAGTCTGACAATATCCTGAAGTTGCTTTTCGGCCCAAAAAAGTGTGAGAAGAATTAAAATGATGGCAACTCCTGCGGCATAAATCCCATGTAAAACGCTTCTGTAAAGAAAAGGTTTTCGAATAAAAGATTTTGTAGCTCCGACAAGTTGCATGGTATTAATTATAAACCGCTTGGAATATATGGATAAACGAATTGTATTATTGATAAGTGATACAGCAATTACAAATAATGTGCCACAAAAAATAAGTATAATCAGACTTATTTTCCGTACATTATCGTTAATCAGGGTTATGAGCGATTTTTGGTAATAAACTTCTTTTACCTGGTCATATTTCTGGATAGATTTTTCAACCATGGCAATGGAGTCGGGGTTGGCATAGGCTGCATAAAGTTTTACTTCGATGGATGGCAACAGCGGATTAAACCCCAGAAAGCTTACAAAATCTTCCCCTAATTCCTGCTGAAACTCTTTTGCTGCCTTTTCTTTAGAAACAAATTCCGTTGATTTTATATACCGGGAAGCATCGAGGTTTTTTTGTAATTGAAGAATATCAGCCTCTTTCACGTCTTCTTTCAAAATAACGGAAAAGCCAATATTTTCCTTCACATTTACCGATATTTTATGAGCATTGAGAAGAAGAATGCCGATCAATCCCAACATGAAAAGAACGAGCGAAATGGAAATAACGGAAGTAATATACGAACTTCGAAGACGTCGCTGTATGACCCTGGATTCCCTATATTTCATTCGTGCACAAAATATGCGTGCAAAAGTATTAAATATTTCTTTTGAACCGTTAATTATCTGATGGAAAAAGAAGAATCGTTATTTTACCGGTATTTCCCGTATCCGGTAAATTTTAATTCTCAATCGACAAATGTGACCCAATTAAATATATCGGGCAAATTGCCATACTGTATTCCGGTAAGATTTTCATACAATTTAATGCAAACCGGCCCAGGTTTACAGTCCTTGCAATAACTGTACGATTTATTGTTTTCAACATCATCAATCTTATTGAATGGGCTGATAACAGCTGCTGTTCCGCAAGCCCCGGTTTCTTCAAAAGCAGGTAACTCTTCCACAGGAATTTGTCTCCGTTCTACTTTCATACCAAGATGTTCGGCAAGCTGAATGAGACTCATGTTGGTAATGGATGGCAGAATACTGTGCGAATTAGGAGTTACATAAGTATTGTTTTTTATGCCAAAGAAGTTTGCCGTACCCGCTTCGTCAATGTATTTTTTTTCGCGGGCATCGAGATAAATGGATACGGCATATCCCAAGTCGTGGGCGCGGTCCTGTGCAGGAAGACTGGCAGCGTAATTTCCTCCAACTTTAATGTGACCTGTACCAAGAGGCGCAGCACGATCAGAGAGCCTTTCTATAATAGCATCGATGGGGGAGAGGCCTTGCTTATAATACGGGCCCACAGGAGTAACAAATATGAGCAGCAAAAATTCAGTCGAAGCTTTTACTCCAACCTGCGCTCCAACTCCAATTAACAATGGCCTTATATATAATGAAGCACCTGACTCGTAAGGCGGAACAAATTCCTTATTTAAACTGACAACTGTCTTTACAGCTTTCACAAACAGATCGAGCGGAGGCTGGGCCATACGGATATAAGTGGCCGTTGCGGCCATACGTTTGGCATTTTCTTCAACCCGGAATAACCGGATTCGACCATCTTTGCCCATGTAAGCTTTTAGACCTTCGAATGCCTCCTGCCCGTAATGAAGGGAGGTTGCAGCCATATGAATATCAATGGTCTCTGATGAACTTATTTCAAGTTCTCCCCATTTTCCGTTCCTATAATAGCAACGAACATTATAATTCGTTTTAATATACCCAAAAGGCAAATTTTTCCAGTCCAAGTTAACCATGAGCTATATATTTATGATAAAATGCGAGTTACAAATTTAATGAATTCCACCTACCGTTCTGAGAGATTGTTTAATTTAATTTTGCAAAATCCTTTATTTTGACGATCAAATCTTCTGTAGTAACTTCAACAAGCATCTTTGCCGTATTTGTATAAAATTTAAACCGTTCCACCAACCGAAGCTCATGATAAAACCATTCCTTTTCGGATAAAGAGGTCACTCTTTCGTGTACTTCCCTGTAATAGCGCTGAGAATGTTCAATAAAATCCACCCTGCCGAGGTAATTATTGCAGGCATCAAATAAAATAGCTTCTGCTTTGTTTTTGCTGTTTTCGGTGTGCCTTACCGACATCATTAAATTACAGACCGTATCAATCTGTTCCTTGGAGTATCTGAATTTTGGCAATATTTCGCGCGCCATTCGTACATTTTCATTTTCATGGTCGTCATAACTGGAGATATATCCGATGTCGATGAACAATGCGGCTGTCCGGAGAAGCAGCAAATCTTCGTGCGAAATGTCTTCGGCTCTCCCGATAAGTTCCGTTAATGTGTATACATCCTTTGTATGTTTTGCATTATGGAAATAAATGTTTTTCTGTAATTCATTTTCAAGTTTATCAATAATAAATTCTTCAAGATCGAGGAGCCTGAGTAACTGCAACTGTACGAAAAATCTTTTATTGGGAATTACTTTCAGATCTATGGAAAGTTCCGGACGAATTCCTTTTACAAAATACATATCGATATCACCCTTGTATTTTACGGGCATACGTCCACGATATTCGCATATAAAAAAGTCCTTTACCAGTTCGTATGTATGTCCG
>DATBXH010001105.1:0-5865 GCA_036514375.1 Bacteroidales bacterium
AATATCGGTAAGAAAACCAGCTGTGGTAATAAACAAAAGACCTCCTAAAGCAACAAAAGCAGCTTGTAAACCCACAAAATGGTCTCGTTTGGCACCTGTGAAATAATCTCCGATTAAGGTAGTTGATACTGTCATAATACCAGTAACTCCCAATCCGAAGATAAATCGGCCAACCAAAATACCTGACAGATTTCTTAACCAAAAACCGGATGTTCCGGCAAGCAAGTAGATTAAAAGTGAAACAATTAATACTTTAATTCTTCCGACTTTATCAAGTAATTTACCCACCAGAGGAGCGGATAATGCTATTGTAAGAGCAGGTAGCGTAAGCATCATTTTTGTTAATATTTCAACGTTTTTAACCTCTTTGAATGCTCCACTGATTAGAGGCATTGCTGGTGCTATGACAGCATTGGATAAAATCGTTAACATACTTGCCAACAGTATTGTTATCTCTAATAACTTCTTATTTCCCATCAAGTATCTTTTTTTAAATGAATTTTTTACCCCATCAATTAACAGGCCCCAATATATAATGAGATAAACCAAACCGGGATTATTTTAATAATGTACTAAGAAACAGCCCAAATTGATTTTGTTTGAGCATTGTGGGACCATAACAGTCGTAATTATAAGCACATCCAAAAGAAAAATCTTTATAACCAAGGCCTAAGCGACCATAAATTTGACTCCGGTCATGTTTACCAGTTTCAATATTGTGGTTATAAAGAGCTTGCCCTCTGATATATAAAGACCAGTAATCTTTAATAACCGGACGATACTCTGCCATTCCCAAGGCCTCATAATTATGACTTTCTGTTAGATAAAATCCGGAAATAATAGCACACATAAGGTTACGGGTGATATATGTATATTGTCCGCCTGCATAAGGGCGAAACCCCCATTGAGAGTTATATGCAGCTCCAGAAAGGATGCTCACGTGCTTAAACAAATCATATTTTAAAAAGGCAAGATTTGTATATTCTCTTAAATATTCGTCATTATCATAGTTTGCTTTTAGGAATGATAGTGCAAAAAATCCTAATTTACTATCATCGACAAATTTTTTGTCGATAATCAATTGTGAAGTCCAACCCTTATTTCCTAAAACGACTTCCAATGGAATTGGAGCTGAGTTATGAGGGTTATCTTCATTTTGTTGGGCATAAGCAATGCCAGAAATGAAGAAATTCAGAATAAACAATAGACTAAAAACAATAACGACTCTCATTTTCACTTTTAAAGGTTCATCGCAATTACAGATACCCGATTTAAAGAAACAACACTGACTTTTACTACGAATTTTAAAAAGCCAATGCAATTTCATTCGCCTTATTAATTGCATTTTCCAAGAGTTTTTCTGTATTCTCAGTAACAATATCCAGGCGGTCAGCGGCAATAGTTGTAAAGTCTGTAATTCCCATAAATCCAAATATATTGCGTAGATATTTATCAGCCATTTCTATTGATTCAATGGGTTGTAAAGAATAATCACCCCCTCGCGAAATAATATTAACTGCTTTTTTATTGCAGCATAAGCCAACCGGCCCTCTTTCTGTATAAGTAAAAGTAATACCGCCTACTGCTATATAATCAATATAAGCCTTTAAGATAGCAGGAATTCCCAGATTCCAGATTGGTTCTGAGATAACATACTTATCTGCCTCCACAAACTCGTAAGCAAATTTCAGAATAGGATGTTGTTTATTATTTGACTGCACAGCCTGGCGTAACTCTGTGATTTTACCTTTTGGTAAAAACTGTATACCTGCGTTATATAAATCCAGCTCTATTACATCATCACCCGGATGGTTCTCTTTATAGGTTTTAATAAAGCTGTCAGAAATTCGAAATGTTCTTGATTCTCCTTCTGCTTTTGCATTTGCCTTAATGTACAATACTTTACTCATTTTGTTTTCTTTTAATCAGTTACTTATTTCTTTGCCTTGTTCTCACAAGGATTTCATTATAAATTCCAGTAAATACACCGTTCCAAGATGTAAAAGTTACACTTGAGGGTATAGCTCTTCCATAAAAAGTCCATTTGAAACTGAACTTTTTCAACTTAGCACTAAAAAGGCTCTGCAATAATTATTGAGTTGATTTTCAGAAAGAATCACAGTGCAAAGGTAGTATCCCTGTATCTGAATTCTTTTAACAAATGTTAAAAAATCACATTCTGGATCGAATGCGGCTCAGGGATACTTGTGATATTCCTAAATATCCGGCTGTGTCACCCAAGCTTATTCGTTGCTGAAGATGACCATATTCCTTAAGAAATTTGGAATAGCGTTCAGTAGCATCCAGGTAGAGCAAATTTTTGAGATTTGAAATGGCTGTGTATGCAACCCTTGAAGTAAACTTTCGAGCAAAGCTCTCAAATGAATGATACTTCATGCAAAGACGTTCAAAATCCGTATATTTCAAATAAGTTATTGTTGTATCTTCCAGTGCAACTGTCGAGTATTCGGCTGGTCGATTATTAAAGAAGCTATCGGTGACAATAAAAAAATTGGTTTCTTCTATAAACCGTAATACATAATGACTTTCATTATGATAGTAAAAGTGTTTTACCAAACCATTTTCAATAAAAAACAGATGCCGGCAGACTCGCCCCTCGGTATGGATTAAACTTCCTTTAGCGTAATGTTTGGTTTTTATGCATTGCAAAAGCTCCCTTTCAGTTTCTCCAGACAGGGGAAAATAAGAATTAACACCGTTCAAAAACGCATTCATTATTTTAACAAAAAACAGTCTGTAATATAATAAAATAACTCAAATTTTGTTTTATTAGAATTCGAAACTTGTTACTATATTAAAACATAATATCCATTTGTAATTTTCTTACAGAAATCTTGATGAACCAAACCTGCCTTTTTTTCTCTTCTAGTTTTCACCAGTTATTTACACTATAAAAATGCGAACAAATATTTACAGGGAATTACCCAAATTACCGTTTTAGTTACCATTATTACGGAATGTTATATATCGCATAAACATCTTGGTAAATAGTTGCTTAAATTTGTATTGTCAAACAATAAAATGCTTAGGGTATGAGTGAAATAATCAAAATAAATACGGTTACCGAATATAACAATATGGTAGGACAAGAAACTCTTCATCCACTTGTTAGTATTGTTAATTTTGAGAATGTAGAACCCTTTTGTTATTTCAGAATGCAGCTGGGAGTTTATTCCATATTTTTAAAAGAAGCGAAATGTGGTAACATGACGTACGGCAATAGCACGTATGATTACGAGGAAGGGACGTTGATTTTTATTGCCCCTGGTCAGGTATATGGTGTAGAAAGCAAAGAAAAACAAAAAGGTGTTGGGCATGCTTTAATATTTCATCCCGACCTGATACACGGAACATCTTTAGGCCGGAATATAAAGGATTACTCGTTCTTTTCGTATGAAGTAAATGAAGCATTACACCTTTCAACAAGAGAAAGAGCTATCATCAATGATTGCTTCGACAAGATTTCTTATGAGTTAGAACATGCTATTGATACACATAGTAAAACACTTATTGTATCGTATATCGAATTATTCCTGAATTATTGCAAACGGTTTTATGAGCGGCAATTTATTACCCGAAGTAACCTTAATAAAGACGTTTTAACCAGGTTTGAAAAGATACTGGACGAATATTTTTCATCCGGGACGCCCATCGAATCGGGGTTGCCTTCAGTTCGCTACTGCGCTGAAAAATTATTTTTATCGCCTAACTATTTGGGAGACATGCTAAAAAAAGAAACAGGTAAATCGGCACTGGAACACATACAACTAAAATTGATTGATGTTGCAAAAGAAAAAATATTTGACCCCGATAAATCTATAAGAGATATAGCTTATGAACTTGGGTTTAAATACCCACAGCATTTTACCCGGATGTTTAAAAAACAAGTAGGGGTTTCGCCTAATGAGTTTAGGTTGTTAAATTAATAAGGAAATAACAAAGGTATTTCCTTATTAATAAATGTACATTATAGCAATATTAATCAAGCACTTACAATGCTGGTAAATAAATTATAAAGTCATTTAATGCCAAGCATTAATGACTTAACAATAATTTCTTCATTTCAGTAAAACAACCTGATTCTTCAAGATGACTGTCATCCGGGTAAATCTTAAATTGTTTTTGCGATTTAATCCTGTTATATGCAGCAAACCCCATATGGGGAGGGCAATCATCGTCAAATAAACCTGTTGTAAAAAACACTGGGCAGGTAATCCAATCAGCAAATCCTTTTGTATCAATCAAATCTTGTATTTTGAGTGCGTCTTCAAAAGAACATTCATTGTTATAATAATTCAAGAATGATTTGATCTCGGTGTTACATAATGTCCTTATTTTTAGTTGGTCACGGGTATCGGTAATAAATGGGTCAAAGTATGCGCAGGCCCTGATTTTATCATGGCAAAGGCCAGCAGTGGCTAATGTAAGCCCGCCGCCCTGACTTGCTCCAATTACATATACTTTATTTGTATCAACTTCAGGCCGTCTCAATAAAAATTCGACAGCACGAACACAGTCCATATAAATTGAACGGTATGCATTTTCCTTTTCGCTGCAAAGTTTATGTCCCCAAATACCCGGAATGTCAAAAACAGGCTTAAAAACATCAGCGCTTATCCCGTGTCCGCGGACACAAATGGCAAGTTCAATAACATCATCATTGGATTTAACAAAATCTCTTCCTTCATCAAATCCATTGCCATAGCCTGGTACATGAAGAATAGCTGCATGTTTGCCACTAGCACGGGGAACAAAGTAGTACCCTCTTATAGTTAATCCTCCCAAGGATTTCATTTCAGCTATATATCCATCGCGATTTCCGGTAGACAGTCTTTCAATTTTTGTAATTTTAAATTCGGGAGCTATTTCTTTAAGTTCATTAAGTGCTTCATCCCAATATTCTTTAAAACCAGGAACGGTTTGTTGTGAACATTTAATCTTTTCAGGAGAAATGGTAAACCATCTTACAGCGCCAGTAAAACCTACATCTTTCATAATTGCATTGCATTCATAAAAACCAGGATGCGAAATTTTTTTTGTAAAATTGAATGGTATAGTACCTTCCCCAGCTTTTATAGTAAAAGTTTTGCGAACCAATTTGTCATGAAAATCTGAAACAACAAGCAGTTCAATTTTTCCCTTCTGGCTGGCTTTATATTCAAGGTTAATCGAAGCATTTTTGTCATCAGTAGTAAATAGATGATCTTTAGCCGGGACAGAGATTTTTAGACTAGAATAGTTTTCAGATTTTAATGGGGTCAACGAACAAACATTATAACTTTTGCCACCTGTATAAGAGAGGTTTGAGGCAAATATTGTAATGGTATTTTCGCCTACCATATTCAATGTAGCTTTGGGTAACTTGTAAACAGTTTGAGTACCGCGTTTATCTGACCAAAACTGGTTAGGCAGTTTCCCTCCAATACATTTCCCATTGATATAAATACTCTCAACATCGCATTGTAAGCTAAGCGAGAGAGAAAAATCCGTATCCCTGTAATTTTCAGGCACTACAAACTTTTGGGCAAGACAGCACTTCCCGTTATGCCAGTAATATCCTTGGCGTTCCCATGAAAGAAGGAAGTTGATATTGTTCCAACTGTTTATGTCAAATTTTTCCTGATATTTAACGGAAGTATCGCTAAGGCTTATTTTCCAAGCAGGCGATAAAAAGTTTTGTGCAAACAGTGTTTTTGAAAAGAACACTATAACGGATAGAATAATTAGCTTTTTCACGAGAATACATCTTAAAATTAATTATTTCAATATTTACATACTATGCACTTATTTTATCGGCATGTATTTGAAATTTTTAAATTTCACACTACCATCTCCAATTGAACA
>DATBXH010001106.1:0-6144 GCA_036514375.1 Bacteroidales bacterium
AAATACCCGACTAAAACCCTCACAGGCTTATCGCTCTTAAAATGAATCGCTGTCGGCGCACTCTTCTGCTCATCCATAGAAAACCTGATAAAAGACAGATTCCTAAGTTCGTCTGCAAAATCTTTTATGATCCAATCCTTATCACTGAATATCTTTTGATTCTTCTCCACTGGAATCAGGCTTAGTCCTTTATCCAAAAGTTTGACAGTAACAGGCTCAAACGGTTTATTTAAAGCCTTAATTTCAAAAATCGATGCAGATGACTTAAGCATCTGCAAATTCTTCTTAAAGGTTACAAACTCAGCCTCATACTGAGGAAGAAGCTCTTCCCAGGTCTTATTTTTCCCATCATTACCACCAACAGGTATGCGACGCTGTTTGGTTTGCATGCTGTTCGCATAGAGGTATGTATCTTTAGTAAGACTGACAAGCTTTTTGTAATATTCCAGACTCTTTTCGAGAAACGGAACTGCCTTTTCCAGATCGTTGATATCGTGAGAATAATTGTAACGCAGTACCAACATGGCTGCATTTACCTTTTCGGAAAAAAAATCAGCCAAAGCCCGGTAGCAATACATATCATTTTTTAACCGGGAAAACTCTTCCTTATTTAAGGTGACAAAAGGTTCAGCTTTGTCAATGGCTTCAACAGCCCGATTACCATGCTGTACTACCTCCCTGATAATCTGCGGTGGAGTTTCTCCTACATGTGGCTCTTTTTTCCATTCCATTTCTGCGTAATCAATCAGGATTTCGCCTGCGGGACCGTTGGAAGCATAGAAATCAGGATACACTTTCCACTTTTTCGGATTCACAAGCTGGCTCATGAAAAGACCTAAGGTCAGCGTTTCCCTGTTTCCGTCGGTAATACCAAACCGACGGAGTAATTTTGGCGCAATTTCCCCTTCCTGTTCGTAGGCTTCGAGGATATCCTTCCCTTCTTCGCCGCAACCATAGAAGTCGCCAAGCTGTTTTGTCCAGTACCCAATTTCAGATGTACGATCACGATTGCAGTTCCATGCGTACCGGCTCCAGGCCTGGTACCAGATCCAATCTCTGTCCATTTCCATTAATCTCGGGTCTGTTTTATCTGCTGTATAAGGCCAATCCCAGTATGAAGCCTGAGGATACAAATGAAGACCATTTGCCCCAAGATCTTTATGCATAGCCAGAACGGACTTCTGGATGAAATCTGGCGACCCATACCGAAAAGGCTCCAAATTAGCCAGAATATGAACATTTGCAATATGGATAGATCCCAGCTTACTCAGTTCTCTGTGTTTCATAGCCCATGGGCCACCAGGTTCATACGTGGTAAGCGATTCGCCGTTATATTTCCACATGGTATACAAATTCTTGTATAGCGGTAAAGCTGCCTCTATATCCAATTTGGCATTTGTATCATGAGCCCGCAATATAATTGGCGGCTCTTCAGTTCGTCCGAGTGCCTTTAAACCATCTTTTACTCCGGGAATAATGGTTTCGGTGAACCATTTTACGTCGTCCTCTTCAGTGTTCATGGCTTCGCCCAGGGTTGTCATCAATCCTACATTCGGATATTTCTCAACAAAAGCGGCAATTGATTTTCGGGTATAATCAGCAATGATGGGGATAATGGGGCGGTTGCGATCCTGGGTCTTAAGTCCGTTCTTCTCTGCAAACGGTTTTGAGACAATGATATTATAAAACATCTGAATCACCCAAATCCCTCTTTTGTTGGCCTCGGTGGTCAGAAAATGATACATTTCTTCATTTTTCTTAAATGTTTCATCGTCCACCTCAACAGCATAAGGATAATCCTTAAGTTTCACGAGTGATGCAAAAGGATGCCCGTTCCACAGATAAAGTGAATTCATGCGGTTTTCAACGAGCAAATCCAGATATTTAATCCATAATGCTTTATCGTAAAACCAGGGAAAAGTTTCAGGCGTAATGGGATATTCATAAACATCCCTGCCTGGCAGATAGACTGGCTTTTGCAATCCGATGCAAGTTCCGCGCATTACCATTTCAGGCTGATCCGTAATATCAATTTTCTCAGGAAGCTTACCCTGTGCTTTCACACGATCAGCCAACTCAAGGCAACCATACAAAGATCCGGAAGCATCAGAACCCGTTATTAAGATCAGATTACCATTCGATTTAATTTCATAACCTTCCTTACCGGGAGTCTTGCCAAACACTATTCCTGAAGCGGTTGCCATTTCATTCAACATCTTATCATTTACTTCCCCTATAACGATTGTCAATCCCTCTTTTTGTTTTTCCGGTTTATGTAATTGTCGAACCGAATACCCGGCAATGGACAAGGAATTGATAAGTTTTTCAATACCAAACTTTGTTCTTACCGAACACGGTTCTGAAGACACTACAGATACAGGAATTCTCTGGCTCTGAGAAAAAGAAAGAAGAGACACAAAGGTCAGTGCAAGTAATAATGATAATCTCATCGGTTAAGTTATTTCAATATTATAATAAAGCTCCTGTCAGGTTTAAAACCTGACAGGAGTAAAAATTAATAACCAGGATTCTGTCCGAATTGAGCACCGTTAAGAAGTGCATCAAGTTCGGTTTGAGGAACAGGTCTGAGCAATACGTTCTCAAAAACTCCATTTCCTTTGTCAGTCAAATTGGCTGAAAGCTGAATGTTCTTATTGTATTTCTGAATTCGCTGAACGAGAGTACGCGTGCGTTTCAGATCGAACCAACGCATGTGTTCACCGGCAAATTCACGAGCTCTTTCATCCAAAATAAAATCGAGTGTGATATCACCTGGTGTCACATCCATATCATGAGCATGTGTTTTGGAGGCCCTGTTACGGATGACATTGATATCGTTTGCAGCGCTGGCGTTATCTCCCAATTGAAATTCCGCTTCAGCAGCAATCAAATACATCTCAGCCAGACGGATCATAATAATATCGCGGGTTCCAGGTTGTGCTGTGGCAGAGGTTCTTGTAGGATCCAGGAATTTCTTAAGCGTAGGATACACATTGCAAGCCGTATAAATAGTATCCGCCCTGAAAAGACTATCCCTGTCAATCACAACATATTTACGCGTCCTCTTATCAGCAATAACTTTATTGGTGATAAAAGCTGCAGTATCACCAACATTGACCGTTTTGCCAATTACCGAAGGATCTTTCCCCCACTTCTGAGCTAATGCCGCTGTCCAGGTATATGCACCATTATTATCCAGCCATGTATCCTGGAAGGAAGCTGCGTATCGCGCATCCTTGCTAGGATCAAATAAATCGAGTAAAAACTCAGTTGGCATAAATTCCGGAGATTTATCATAACCATTCGCCAAATCAACCTTCATCCCTGGTAATGTACTATACTTCCCCATGAACCAAAGATGCAGGCGGTTACCATTACCATCTACGTCAATTCCTAAATTCGTTGAGTTAGAAACCACATACATAGCCTCTTTGCAGTTCTTATTGCCACTGCTGGTTCCATTCGTATTTATCCACAGACTGGAATAATCCGTGTACAGGGATACACCCCAATTGGCTGCACTGTCAATAGCTGCATGTGCCACCTGTTTTGCCCTGGTAAAATAGGCACTTGCTTCGCTGGTGTTGCCTTCGTCGAGTGAATAATAACCCCTTGTCAGTAACACTCTCGCCAGAAGTCCATAAGCCGATTTTTTTACAGCCCTCCCCAGATCAGTAGTGGTAGCCGGCAACCAGGCCTTAGCGGAGTCCAGATCGCTGATCATCAAATCATAAAAATCTTTAACCGGGCTCCGCTGTGCAGTGAGAATAGGTGTTTTTGTTTCGGTGGTGCGAAGAGCTACTCCGCCCCATGTCTCAACAATATGCCAGTAATAGAACGCCCTTAAAAACCTCAATTCGCCTTCCTTTTGTTTCCTAACTATATCTGAAGAATAACCTGCATTATTTATCCTGCCAATCCCTGTATTACAATAATCAATGGGTAGCCACAAATCTCTCCAGTAAGAATTATTAGTACCAGAACTACTTGATGTAAATACGGTATACTTGAAAATCTGCTGGGCATAATTGCTTTTGGCAGCACTAAACCAAATATCTGTACCTGCTTCACCCATGATAAGACCATCTTCTTTTCCAAGGAAATATCGTTGCCCTACATAAGCAGCATTTATCAATGTTTGAAAACCCTGAGGAGTGCTCCAGATCGTTTCTGTTGTGGCACCAGATGGGTTATACTCGTTAAGTTTGCTACAGGCCAGTATTCCCAAAATCATCAGACTAAAAAAGATATAATATTTTATGCTTTTCATAATTTTCATGTTTAGAAGGTTAATCAATTAAAAATCAACATTGACACCAACAATAATCTGCTTACTCATCGGAAAAGTCTCGGATCCGCTGTTTTCAGGATCGTAATTCTTCACCAACGGACTTTTCGCTACGGTTAAAATGTTCGAAGCAGTAACATACATTCTCAACTTGTCGATGAATATCTTTCTTGAGATTTTTGAAGGTAGCGTATAACCAAAAGAGATGTTTTTGATTTTAAAATAAGAACCATCTACATAATAAAGCGTCTGGTATCCGAGATAATTACTGAGGATAGAACCTTGCATTGGTCTCGGGAAGTCATTGGTAGGATTGGTAGGTGTCCAATAATCGATGAATGCCGGACCATTACCTGTACCGGAAGGATTATAACGCCCCAGAAGGTTGTCGTTGATCATCTGTCCCCAGCGAGCAAATAAATAAATGCTCAAATCAAAGCCCTTGAAATAAAATTTATTCTCAAGACCACCTTCCCACCTGGGTACTTTGGCGCCTATATAAGTCCTGTCATTGCTGTCAATGATACTGTCTCCGTTCAGGTCTGCTAATTTTATATCTCCTGGTTTAAATTTGGTTTTAAAGGCCCTCATTGCCAACGAATCGCCAGTTTGCCAAATACCTAATTTCCGGTATGTATAAATAGAATTTATAGGGTGTCCGATTAACAATGAATGCTCTTCTGCACTTTGTCCGTTATAAGCTATAAGATCAATACCATTGATCAGGCTCGTAATCTTTTCTTTATTACTTGAGAAAGTCAATGATGTTGTCCACCTGAAATTCTTGGTATCAATATTGACCGAGTTAATGGCGATTTCAATACCACGATTTAACGTACTTCCAAGATTCTGGTAAATAGTAAACGTTGTTTTTGAGGTAGTCCCACCGGTTGAAATGGGTAAAGCCCTGGGAAGAAGAACATTGTCCGTGTTTGTATTATAATAATCGACTGTAGCGCTCAGTCTGTTTTTAAATATCCCTAAATCGACCCCAATGTCAGTGGTTGTCGATCTTTCCCAGGTGAGCTCAGAGTTGCTGAGATACTGGATAAATGAGTATGCAGATGCAGGGTTATCTCCAAAAGACATATTTGTTACAGCGTATACACCACTTTGTGTGGAATAAGGTGGAATAGTAGCATTTCCGGCCACTCCATAACTCACTCTCAGCTTAAGTTCACTAAGTTTGTCTATGTTTTTCATGAACGATTCGTCTTTGGCCCTCCAAGCAAAGGCTGCAGAAGGAAATGAAGACCATTTATGGCCCGGGGATAAGACAGATGAACCATCCCAACGATCTGTTACAGTAAGCAAATAGCGTCCTAAATAGCTATAGTTTATCCTACCTCCATACGACATATCTTCCTCCATCTTATAAACAGATGTTATTGCTCTGAGGTAAGCAGTACTGGTTGACCCTAAGGCATAAAACGACTGATTGGAAAATAATTGTCTTTTACCGTCTTCGTAGAAACTTTCACTTACATCATGTGAATAACTTGTTAAGGCTGTGAGTGTGAAAGAATGATGCCCTATTTCCCTGGAAAAGGTTAAAACATTATCCCAAATAACTCTTCTGGAATTATTGTTAGTCACTGAAGCATCGTTGATGCCTGAAGACGCCTGGGCAATTGAAAGGGAATCGTTGAAAACTCCTTCTCTGCTATATTGTAAATTGACACCTAGGTTTGATCGAATTGTAAGTCCTTTTATAGGAGCAATTTCGAAGTATCCGTTGGAAAATACCCGGGTTCCGGTAACATTATCGACAGCAGCGTTGAGACGTAAATCGGTCAGCGGACTTATTGATGAATTATCTCTTGCTATCGGATATACATTAATATTCCCATACTGAT
>DATBXH010001107.1:0-3797 GCA_036514375.1 Bacteroidales bacterium
CGAAAAAACTGTTACCGCCAATGAAATTAATGAGGCCATGAAAGCGGCTTCCAATGAATCCTATGGCTATAACGAAGATCCAATTGTATCGAGCGACATCATTGGTATGAGCTACGGCTCGCTGTTCGACTCCACACAAACCAAAGTGGTCACTGCAGGCAATCATCAACTGGTTAAAACGGTATCCTGGTACGATAACGAGATGTCGTTTGTATCGCAAATGGTAAGGACGGCGGAATACTTCGGGAATCTGTAAGAGATGAACACAGAGACACAAAGACACGGAGAGATTGAGGGGAAGATCCTTTTGTGTCCGGCGATGATATAGGAATGAAATTTGGTTCATTATTTTACGCAACCCAAACCAACGTGGTATCATCTGATGAGAGATGATTAATGGTTTGGATTATGAAATACACGCTCCTAAGGTCTATCTTTATTTTAACAATTTGTTATGGCTGCAAACGTACTTATGAACCACCAGTTAATAATTGGACAGGCTTTCAACCACCTTTTTCATTATCGAATACAGGAGGCGACTATGTAATTCTGAGGGATATCAATAATGATACTTATCCTGATGTTATTACAGCCTACATTTTTACCAGGAATGCCAATAACTTCAGTATTCATCTGAATGATGGAACAGGTCATTTTCTAAACGAGGCATTAATCCCTATTGGAAATGGATACATGGTATGGGATATGGCTGATTTAACTAATGATGGATGGGCAGATATCCTTACTTCTTACTATTGGGATAACGGGATTCGTCTTTATACAGGTCAGGGACTAACAACCTTCAGTGAGGGCCCTCTTATGCCTACCGGTGTTCATGGTTGGTTATCCAAAATATACGATATCGATGGTGATGGAAAACTTGATTTAATAAGTATTTCCAATGGCTCAGGCAACCCGATTCGTTTGCACATATTTAAAGGAAAAGGGGATGGGACTTTCTTCCCTAAAGTTACCTATGAATCCGTGTATTCAACAGCCAGAAGTTTAAACATAGCTGATATCAATCAGGATAGCTTGCCGGATATTATACTGGCAGCAAGTTTTAATAAAATACCCATTTTTATTCAACAGAAGGACCATTCATTTACTTCAACGGAAATTCCTGTTGAAAGGGGCGAATGCTTTGGTAATGCCGTTGGAGACATCAACAACGATGGTATTCTGGATGTGGTTTATGGTGGAGATTTTCCTCCGGAAAACAGAACAGATACGATCCGAATTGTATTGGGAAAGGGCAACGGTTTATTTAGGCCTTCGTATACAACCGCAAGTTTATCATCCGTCAAAACCCCTATTTACGTAAGACTTGCTGATATAAACCAGGATAGAAATTTGGATATCATTACTTTTGATAAGAACACCAAAGATCTTTACTACTTTTTAGGTAATGGTGATGGTTCATTTGCTGATCCCCAGAAGTTAACATCCAATGATACCATTCATAATTTTGAAGTTGGTGATATCAATAAAGATGGTTTTCCTGACATTATTACGGTCAACCAGGGCTCAACCATCTCCGTTTTTACGAATAAGGGCAGATAAAACTGCCCAAAAGCCAGATTATGCAAATCTGCGCCAACATTTGTATTCCTCTGTGTCCCCGTGTCTTTGTGTTCAAACCAATGCCGTCCGGAAGCTCCTTCTGTAATCGCTGGGTGTTGTTTTTAAATGCCGCAGAAACAATCTCCGCATATTATCTGCCATTCCTAACCCGCATTCGTCGGATATTTCGTCCAGTGTGAGCTGTGTTTCTTCCAAACGCCGGCGGGCAGTTTCAAGTCTTAGTTTTTCGATGTATTTGGCAGGAGTAATTCCGGTTTCACGCAAGAATACCCGTGCAAAGTTACGCGGACTCATCGATGCTTTCTCTGCCAGCATTTCTACCGTGAGATTATCGTTCAGATGTTCAATCATCCAGTCCTGTACCTCACGTATTGGCTGATGATCTGCCTTCTGATGTGTCAATGCAATGCTGAACTGAGACTGATTACCGGGTCTCTTCAGGTAAAGCACCAACCGCCTGGCAACCATCAGTGCAATATCGCGTCCGTAATCTTCTTCTACCATGGCAAGTGCCAAATCCATTCCGGTTGTGATGCCTGCTGAGGTATACACATGTCCGTCTTTCACAAAAATGGGATCCTTATCAACGCTGATGTTTGGATATAACCTGGCCAGCTTGTCGCATACCATCCAGTGAGAGGTTGCTTTTCGTCCGTTGAGAATTCCTGCCTCGGCCAGGATAAATGCTCCGGTACAAACCGACCCGACTCTCCGGATGTGTTGCCAATGATCCTTCAGCCAGCGTAATGTAGCCTTATTTACCATATTTTCCGGCGCACCGGGTATCCCTGTTACCAAAAGTGTGTCAATTTCGTAATCAATGGAATTGATATTTCCTTCCGTAACAATGGGCAGGCATGCGGAGGTATTCACTATTTTTATATTTTCCGTAGAAACAACATGGACTGTGTAGGATTTGTCCCCTTTTGTGCTGGCCCGGATATAATCGGCCGCTTTTATGAAAACATCCAACGGACCTGCCACATCCAGGATGGAAGTTCCCGGAGGTGCCATAATCACAATATGCTTTTCGCTGTTCATAGCTGAGAAATAATGGTAATTTCAGCGAAATTACAACAAATATTTTGTGGCAGAAATGACAATGTTCCGTAAATTTCTGCCAAAATCATGGTGAGGATAAAGTTTTTGGAAAAGGGGTTGATATCTTCGGTTTATATACCCCCTAAATCCCCCGAGGCGGGGAAGGATTGTTAAGTTTTAAACAAAACTGGAGCAGTGAATCAAAAACCTTATTTTTATAACTGACCTTAGTAGAAATGACGAAAGAGCAAAATCAACCTTATTACCTTATATGTCAAAATTTTAAATAAGCTAATAAGGTCAAATCTACAACTTAACTCTTCTCTACTAAGGTTTTCAGAAGAGATAAATTTCTATTTCTCGGGTTTAACTACAAATAGGCCGCTCCTACGGAGCTTATACACCTGGCTGTTCCTTTCTGGCCTCCTTGCTTATGCCAATTGCCTTACATTCCTGTTAAACAGGTTTACCGATACCAATGTCAGGACAAGTCCGATGCCTAACAGAACTATTACCCTTGGCAGGATATCGATGGTAGGTAATCCGCGCCAAAAGATGTCGTAAAATCCCTGGATTCCCCAATAATTTACAGTAAATAATGCTATTTTTTGCATGATGGCAGGCATCACAAAGAGTGGTACCATACTTCCGCCTAGCGCCGACATCGTTAATATGGTTAAGGTACCTAACCCCTGAGCCTGAGCACGTGTTTTGGATATAGATGCCAGGAACATACCGATGCCTGATACTGCAAAGGCTGTGGAAATAATCATGAGTACCAGTGCGGGGATGTTTTGGGAGATATTGAGCCCAAACGCCATTTTCGCATACAGAAACATGATGGCCAGTTGTGCAATCGAGATTGTGATTGCCGTAAGCATCTTACCGAACAGGATATCGGTGGGTTTTAACGGCGAATACAAAAGTCGTTTTAAGGTACCGCTTTCTTTTTCATCGAGCAGTCCCGTAGATAACCCCGAAATGCTAAACAACAGCATCATGATGGCAACTCCGGCAATCGATTGAATGAGGAATAATTGCCTGTCTTTGCGTTCTCCGACAATCGAAGTCATTTTTATGGGTGATACTGACGCCTTTGCCGGGTCGGATTGCTGCAGCTTTCCTTCTACATTGCTGATAATCTTGTTTTGCATGCTTTTGTCAAGGTTCGG
>DATBXH010001108.1:0-3780 GCA_036514375.1 Bacteroidales bacterium
GGGCTGAATCGTTTTGATGGGATAAATTTTAAGGTTTTCAGGCATAACCCGAATGATTCTAAGTCAATTTGCAGTAATTCAATCTCTGCTCTTTATTGTGACCAGAATAATGTGCTTTGGGTTGGCACTACGAAAGGGTTATGCAGGATGGAGCCCGGCACAAACCACTTTTCTAAAACTAAGATGACCACCCAAAATAGTGGTAGTGCACCAGTTGACCTATATATTACTTCCATTTTGGAAGATAGCAATCATAAGTTATATATTGGAGCCTATACTAACGGATTACTTAAATACGATGCAGGAAAAGATGTATTTACCACGATTCCGCTTAAAACGCCAGACGGAAAAACTACTAAAAATTATTCTGTATTAGCTGCTGCTTTTGATAATCAAAACAGACTTTTTGTAGGGACATCAGAATATGGTTTATGTATTTTAAGCAATGATGGGAAAATTACAGTTCTTAATGAACATATTAAAACTTTTTTTACCATTAAATTTAGTAACCGGCTTTATATTGGTAATGAAAAAGGGCTTTATTGCTATAATCAAAGAACTAATTCAATTGATAAGCTTTTAGAAATTCCAGGAACGAATGGTGGTATACATCATTTGTTTACAGATAATAAAGGTATTTTATGGATAGCAACAGAAACTGATGGTATTGTGCTTTACGATACCAAAACCGGGGATATTGAAAATATTAAGTCCGGGTATAATCAGGAAGCATTAAGTAGTTCTTCCATATATTACATTTTTCAGGACCAACAGCAGGGTTTTTGGGTTGGAACCATGCGTGGGGGAGTAGAATATTGGGATCCACGAAAGCCACAATTCCATTCAATTCAAAATAGCTTAGAGAATACACCCTCCCTTAATTTTGTCAACACTTTTGTTGAGGTTGAAAAAAACGTACTCTGGGTTGGTACAGACGGAAGTTGTATTCAACAGTTTGACAAGACCAAGATGAAATATGTTGAGTCCCCTGAACTTAAAAAGCTAAATACTTTTAGCGGAAAGGCTATTATTTGTATGATTAAGGACAGGGATGAAAATATCTGGATAGGCAGTTATGGAAATGGACTCACGAAATATAATTTCAAATCAAAGCACATTGAACATTATGAATTAAATAACCAGGGACTCAGGTCGAATTACATCTGGACAATAATTGAAAGCAAAAAAGGTATAATTTGGATTGGAAGCCTGAATAGTTCATATCTAATGCATTATGATAAAACAAGCCATAGATTTATTACTGATTTGGATTCAATAAACGGAGTAGTTTCTCTTAAAGAAACTTTTGACGGCAAGTTGATCGTTGGAACTTTTGATGGTTTTTGGGTTTATGATCCGGTTTCCAATAAGGTTAAGAAACACAATTTGAATTTACCTGTACGGGCTATTCATGAAGATAAAAACCATAGCCTCTGGTTAGGGACAGAAGGTGGTGGGTTAAAAATGCTAAATCCTGGTAATACCATTATTAACATTGATCCGGAAATGAAGGAAATAAAAAGTGTTAATATAATGGCTTTACAGGAAGATGATCGGAATAATTTATGGATTAGCACGTATAATGGTCTTTATTGTTATAGTTATAAAACAAAAAAAGCCATTTTGTATAGTAAAGCCGACGGATTGCAAAGTAATCAATTTACGTATTCATCATCTCTTAAGTCCAGCGATAAGTGGATATTTTTCGGCGGTATAAATGGTATAACCTTTTTTGATCCTAAGTTATTTCAGTCTCAAAGGCAAGAGTTAAACCTTCATCTGGTGGACATAAAAATAATGAACAGATCCATAGGCCAAGACGGTTCAAACTATTTGTTTCCCAATAGTATAACAGATGTTAAGGAGATTGTTCTACCCTATAATAAGGCGTATATAAATCTTGAATATATTGGGATATCGTATTCCAATCCTGAGAAGATAGAATACTCCTACATATTGGATGGGATAGAAAAAAACTGGAACTATGTGGGCAACAGACGGGAGGCTAATTATATAAACCTTTCACCAGGAAGGTATACATTTAGGTTAAAAGCATTGAGTAATGAAGGAGTACTGAACGAACAAAACAAAACGGTTACAATAACCATTTTGCCGCCTTTCTGGAAAACCTGGTGGGCCTACCTTACATATTTTATAATAATGGCAGTTGCTTTAATTAAATATAGAGATTTTGCTATCAAACAGATACATGCCAAAAAAGAAAGGGAACTCAATCAGCTGAAACTTAGTTTTTTCATTAATGTTTCTCATGAGTTCAGGACGCCCCTAACTCTGATGCTTAACCCTTTGGAAAGGATTCAGAAATCGGCCAGTATGGAGGAGATACATGCGTCTGCCAATGTTGTACAGCAAAGCGCCTGGAAATTATTAAACCTCGTAAATCAACTGCTCGATTTTAGAAAAATTGACTTGGGAAAGTCTAGACTCTATGTGAAGAAAATTGATTTGAATAAACTTACAGGGCAGTATACGCAAATGTTCGAGGAGTTATCCCAAGAAAAGCAAATTGAGTTAAAGTTTGAAAGCTTTTTGACTGATATGCCTATTTGGATTGATCCTGAAAAATATGAAAAGATTATTTCAAACTTACTGTCAAATGCATTGAAATTTACCAATAATGGAGGAAATGTATCTGTAAGTGTTTCAAAAGGTTCAATAATGTACCCTGTGAAAATATTTAATTTTTGGAGAAAAGCAAAATTCGCAGAATGCGCCGAAGTTAGAGTTACAGATACCGGAGTTGGTCTAACGAAGGAAGATTTGCAAAATATTTTTGAACGGTTTTATCAGGTCGATCATACAAAACCGGGCACTGGTATAGGCCTTAATTACACCAAAAATCTTGTAGAAATGCACGGGGGCCAAATTCTTATTGAGAGCGAGTACAAAAAGGGTTCCACCTTTATCGTAAAAATACCGCTTGACGATAGTATTTTGAAGTTAGACCATGTAGAGATTGCCAAAGATAATACATTGAAAAATACCAATTTCGTTATTGAAAAAGAAGCGCTTCTTTACGATTTGAGAAATATGGATTATTCCATTCTTAGCGATGACACTATGCCAGATAGAGCCCAAAATCAGGTAATACTGATAGTTGAAGACAATAAAACCCTCAGAAAGCAGATTCATGATGAACTAGCCGATAGGTATATAGTCAGAGAAGCAGTAAATGGTGCAGAAGGCCTTGAAAAGGCGAAAAAATACATGCCTGATCTAATAATTACGGACATCATGATGCCTGAAATGGATGGGGTTGAAATGTGCTTGCGAGTAAAGGAGGATCTGGATGTTTGCCATATACCAGTCATTATGCTTACGGCTAAAGGCACACTGGAAAATAAAATAGAAGGTTTTGAAAAAGGAGCCGATGAATATTTGTCAAAGCCATTTAGTATGGATTTATTAAAAGTCAGGATAAACAACCTCATTCAATCCAGGGATACTTTACGTAAGAAATATTCAGCAAGCAAAATTTTCACATCTGCTAAAGATTACACTACCAATAATCTTGACGAGGCATTCCTTGAAAAAGCAACTAAATTAGTTCTTGAAAATATTGACGAGCCTGATTTTTCACTAGTAGATTTTTATGCGAAATTGGGAATGAGCCGCACTACCTTTTTTCTAAAAATAAACTCCTTAACAGGTCAGAATCCTGTTAATTTCATTCGGACCATAAGGTTAAAATATGCAGCTAAGGTATTGTTAGAAAATAAAAGCAGTGTAAAAGATGTTAGCTACAAATGTGGTTTTAGC
>DATBXH010001109.1:0-6377 GCA_036514375.1 Bacteroidales bacterium
CTGTGAAAACCTTTTCATCAACCACCAGGAGGTTACGTAATTCGCTTACAGCAAATGGAAATTCAACACCAAGCATTAAGCCCCTTCCCTTAACTCTTTTAATACCTTCAACACTTTTCAGTCGTTCTATGAAATACTGACCAACTTCGGCTGCATTTTCAATTAACCGGTCCTGATCAATAACATCAAGCACAGCAATAGCTGCCGCACAAGCCAGGTGATTTCCGCCAAACGTTGTTCCCAACATGCCATGTTTTGCACGGAATTTCGGATTAATAAGTACCCCGGCTACCGGAAAACCATTACCCATACCTTTAGCTGTTGTAATAATATCGGGAGTGATGCCTGCATGCTGGTGGGCAAAAAATTTACCGGTCCGTCCGTAACCTGACTGAACTTCATCAAGAATCAAGACAGTCTCATATTTGATGCAAAGTTTACTCAGGTCTTGCAGAAACTCGTCCGTAGGACTTTCAATACCAGCTACTCCCTGAATACCTTCGACAATGACAGATGAAACATCTTTCTTCTTTAGTTCCTTTTCAACAGCTTCGATATCGTTAAGAGGAACAAACGTCACATGATTTCTACTGTTTATAGGCGCACTGATACCCGGATTATCAGTCACGGCCAGGGTTCCAGCCGTGCGTCCGTGAAAAGCGCCTTTAAAGGCAATAATCCGACCTTTCCCATTGTGAAAAGATGCCAGTTTGATAGCATTTTCATTAGCTTCTGCACCTGAATTACAAAGAAACAATGCATAATCATTATACTCGGAAACTCTTCCCAGTTTCTCGGCAAGTTCCTGTTGTAGTGAGATTATTACTGAATTAGAGTAAAATCCTAATTTCTGTAACTGGTCCGAAATTCTTTTCACATAATAAGGATTGCTGTGACCAATAGAAATTACGGCATGACCGCCATATAAATCAAGATATTTGGTTCCTTTTTCGTCATAAACAAAACATCCTTCTCCTTTTACAGGCTCAATGTTAATGATTGGATAAACGTCAAAAAGATTCATTATTTACTGTTTTTAATTCAAATTTAAATAATTATTAAAATGACACCGGCTTTAAACTCAGACCGGCTCTTTCATCCAGGCCACACATCAGGTTCATGTTTTGAACGGCCTGACCTGAAGCGCCTTTGGTGAGGTTATCAATCACTGATGTCACCAGCACCTTACCGTCATACTTCTCCACGCGCAGGATACATTTATTGGTATTGACCACCTCTTTTACACTTATTTCCCGATCGGACACAAAAGTGAACGTCGAAGTTTTATAAAAGTTTTTGTACAAAGTATCCAGTTGCCCGGCATCCAAATTGCTATCCGTATAAGCCGATAAGAAGATTCCTCGAGAAAAGTTACCCCGCAATGGAATAAAGTTCAATTTCGGAAGTACCGATCCTGAAGCTGTTTCAAGCGTAAGCCTTACCTCTTTCAAATGCTGATGGTTAAAAGCTTTATAAATAGAAATATTGTTGTTACGCCAGCTGAAATGTGTGGTGTCACTCAGAGATTGACCTGCACCGGTGGATCCTGTTATGCCGTTTATATGAACCTCTGTGCTGATGAGTTTTGATGCAGCCAGAGGAAGGAGTGCCAGTTCAAATGCTGTAGCAAAACAACCAGGATTGGCAATGTTTTTGGCCTTCTTAATTTCATCGCGCCTGAGTTCCGGCAATCCATAAACAAATTCACGAGCTAAGCCGTTGGATGATGTAAAGTTCCCCTTCAAACGGAAATCCTGACTCAAATCTATGATTCTTACATCAACAGGGATGTTGTTCTTTTCCAAAAATTCGACGGATTTGCCATGTCCCAAACAAAGGAATAGTACATCAATATTGGTATTCACCTGATCTGTAAAAGTAAGTTCAGTATCACCAAACAAATCGTTATGCGTTTCATAAATCTTATGGCCTGCATGACTATTGCTATGGACAAAATCAATCTCTACCTGAGGATGGTTAATCAGGATGCGCAATAGTTCTCCTGCCGTATATCCTGCTCCACCTATTATTCCTACTTTAACAACCTTCATTGTTTGTCTTCTTTTTTGCTTGTAAACAATTGTATAAACCGATCCAATACACTCTTTTTCTCATTAAAATTGAACTTCTTCCCTTCTTTGGACGGATCGAACAACATAGCGGTACAAAGGCACATCCTGCGGCTGTTTCGCTGCAGAATGTCATAATTTACACAACTTTCGCATCCTCTCCAGAATGCATCGTCATCAGTGAGTTCGGAAAAAGTAACTGGTTTATACCCTAGCTCTGTGTTTATTTTCATGACAGCAAGACTGGTAGTAATACCAAAAATCTTTGCATCAGGAAATTTCTTACGCGACAGCTCAAAAGCTTTCTGCTTGATTAACCGTGCTAACCCAGATTTACGAAACTCCGGGCGAACTATAAGCCCTGAGTTAGCAACGAATTTCTTGTCACCCCAGCTCTCAATATAACAAAAACCTGCCAGTTGGCTATTGAGAAAGGCAATAATAGCCTTTCCTTCCAGCATTTTATTCTGAATATATTCAGGCTTCCGCTTGGCAATACCAGTTCCACGAACTTTTGCCGATTCTTCCATTAAACGACAAATTTCCTCTGCATAACCGACGTGTGCAACGCTGGCAACCTGAACCTTAAAATCCATTTTATCCATGGTAAAAACAAAACGATTTCAGTAAAACAAAAATATAAAATATGTAAAATGATTTTAAAACTGCAGAATACGTAATCCCGCGAAAAGATATTCAGACCCGACCGGGCCTTGGAGAGTGGTATTCACCCTTTCGCAATAATTGTCCGCTATGGGACAAATACGGACTAATATGTATATCAGACTTGATCATGATGGGCACAAAGATAAAATGATATATGGTAAATGCAATGAAAATAATGAGAAAAGTCATGAACTCTTGTGAACAATGTAAAAATTACGTTGAAAGTATATCGCTTGAGTCAATATTTTAGGGCTGTTTTAATCAAAATCCGTTAACTTTACTTCTCAAAAATAAAAACCTTGTCAGGACTTACCATATATAAAGCCTCTGCTGGCTCCGGGAAAACCTATGCGATTACACGTGAATATATTCAGCTTTTATTCAGTGATATCGAAAATTATAAGCACACACTGGGCGTTACCTTTACAAACAAGGCTACTGCCGAAATGAAAAGCCGTATCATTTCTGAGCTGGATAATCTTACAAAAGGAAAGTTCCCGGCATATGCTGCTGATTTGATGAAGAACAACGGCCTTACGAAAGATAGTTTAAAACAAAAGGCTTCGCTCATCTTATCAAAAATCCTGCATGATTATTCGCACTTCACTATTTTAACTATCGATAGTTTTTTTCAACGGGTAATCCGGGCTTTTGCGCATGAAATTGGGTTTTACCAGGGATTTGACATAGAGCTGGACCAGAGTCGTATTTTATCGGCTGCGGTAGATCAAATGATTCTCAAGCTTGATTCTAATCCTGCACTTAAGGACTGGCTTGTAAAGTTTGCCGAGGACAAAGTTTTGGAAGGAAATAGCTGG
This sequence comes from Bacteroidales bacterium, assembly GCA_036514375.1. GTDB lineage: Bacteria > Bacteroidota > Bacteroidia > Bacteroidales > JAAUTT01 > JAAUTT01. The sequence goes on from DATBXH010001109.1 coordinate 3,554, forward strand.
AACTTTAACAGAGACATCGAAAATATCGGTAACGAAGTCTTTAAAGAAACCTTTAAAACACTAAGCGACAAATTGATTATTAAAATTACCGACAAAAAATTTCTCGAAGCTTTTGGGAAAAAGCTTGATATCATTAAGACGGAATTTGAAATAAGTTTCCGGCAAAAAGGAACAGATGCCGTTTCGATAATTAAGAAATATAGCCTCACAGCCGATGACTTTAAAGGAAAGTCACGCTCTATCTGTACTTTCTTCGAAAAACAGGCCCAGTATCGAAAATTTGATCAATACAAGTTAACAAATACAGTCCGTAATCATTACAACGACATAGATCAGTGGAAGAATAAGGGTAATGATGAAACTAAAAACCTGGCCGTTGAAAGCGCCTTTCAAGCCGGATTAAACCAGATTCTTGGCGACATCATTAGCATGTACGATATCAATTATCCTGTTTACAAATCTGCACTGGAAGTTCAGAAACACCTTCATGTACTGGGCGTCATAGCCGATCTGATGGTCCATATCAGGGAATATACGGCAGGCCGTAATCTGTTTATGATTTCAGACACAGCACAATTCCTCAGCAAACTTATTCAGGGGGCCGATGCTCCTTTTGTTTATGAACGTACCGGAACCTTCATCCGGCATTTCATGATCGATGAGTTCCAGGATACATCAGCCATGCAATGGAATAACTTCAAACCGCTGATTGTAAACAGTCTTGCAGAAGGTTATAAAAATTGGGTAGTCGGAGACGTGAAACAGTCCATCTACCGCTGGAGAAACAGCGATTGGACCATTCTTTCGGAGAAAATTTTTGCCGACATAAACCCTCACCAAATCAACGTGGAAACACTTGATTACAACTGGCGAAGCAGCCGGAACATTATCAGATTCAACAATTCATTCTTCCGTAATGCCATTCAATCTTTACTTAACGAGGTGCTTTATTCCCAGAACGAACAGCAAATTGCTGGTTTGGATGATTTCGAACATTTACTTACAAATGCATATAGTGATTTTTCACAACTTGTCCCTGAACACAAAAATATAGACAAGGGTCACGTAAATATTGAATTTATTGCAAAAAGCGACGATCCTGATCTAAAATTCGAAGATCAGGCACTGGAAAAACTGCCCAGATTAATAGAGTCTTTGCAGGATCATCATTACAATCTGAAAGATATAGCTATACTCGTACGTACCCGCAACGAAGGCGATAAAGTATCGGAATATCTACTAAAATATCAGAAACAACAAACCAGCAAATACAGGTACGACATCTTATCCAGCGACTCCCTTTTACTTAAAAATTCGGAAGCTGTAAAATGGCTAATTGCGGCATTTACATGTATTGCGTCTCCTGATGACCATTTAAACAAAGCCTTTCTTGTATACGAATATTACACATACTTAAGTCAGCATGATTCCAACAAACATGAGGTTAATGAAACATTGGACCAAGACATTGAAAAATATGGAGTAAACTTGCACGAGTTGTTTTCTTTTACGGAAGAAAACTCTAAAAAAATGTTTGAATTTTTCGACCAGGAAAACCTCAAACAATTTCCGGTTTATGAGTTATGCGACAAACTCATCGGACATTTCCACCTGTTTGAAATAAAAAACGAATTACCTTTTATCCAGGCATTTCAGGATATGCTGCAGGAGTATACCAGAAAAGAACAAGGCGACCTATATTCTTTTCTCCGGTGGTGGGATGAAAACCAGGATAAGCGGGTAATAAGCATGCCCGACAATCAGGACGCCATTCGGCTAATGACATTGCATAGTGCCAAAGGGTTGGAATTTAGTATTGTGATTATACCCTTTGGAGACTGGACATTTATGAAATCGGGCTGGAATAGCAACATCCTGTGGTGTAATACCAGTTCGGCTCCTTTCAGCGAAATTGAATTACTTCCTGTTAATCTTTCCAAGGGCTTACAGGACACCATTTTTAGTCGCGACTATTATCATGAGAAGGCCCTGTCGTATGTCGATAACCTGAACCTTTTATATGTTGCCTTTACCAGGGCTGAGAATGCGTTGTATGTAATGGTTCCGCAACCTTCAAAAGAAGGCATTGAAAACAACATCGGAAATCTTATATGGCAATCCATTAAAAATCAGGATTTAGATCCTTCTATGGTTAAGTATCCTGCAATCCGTCTGTCAGAATACTGGTATGAAACAGAAAACCGTTTTATTTATGGAGAATTATCTGATTCGGAAGAAAAGCCTGAGGTTGAAACCGCTATCTTACTTGAAAACCTGGAATATACAGTCCGTTCAATTTCAGACGTAGTAAAACAGGTGATCCCTGCAAACGATTATTTTGCTGACGATGGGGAAATGCTGAACTCAAGAATCAATACCGGAAAAGCTATGCATGAGATTTTTCAACAGATAAAAACTGTTGAAGACGTAGACAAGACATTATTATCCATGCTTCTGGAAGGAAAAATTGCAGAGTCTGATGTGGCACAGCTTTCCACTCAAATCAAAACCCTGATAAACCAGCCCCAAATTCGTAATTGGTTTACCAACGATTGGGAGATAAGGACAGAGGCAACTATACTGCTTGGCGATGGCTCACTTCCACGCCCGGACAGGGTGCTGATCAAAGGAAATAAAGCCCTTGTCATTGATTATAAATTCGGCGATACCGAGCAACTTTCTCATCAGTGGCAGGTTAGGAACTACATGCGACATATCAGACAAATGGGCTATAGTAATGTGGAAGGATATTTGTGGTATGCAGCGCTGGGTAAAGTTGTTCCCATTTCAACAAGCCATCAACAAGGTAAGCTGTTTTAATAAG
>DATBXH010001110.1:0-10407 GCA_036514375.1 Bacteroidales bacterium
ATTACATTTTCAGGATGTAAAAAAGACAAAACCGATTCGCCCTCTTACACAGCCGAAGTTACGATCAGTGGTACAAAAACAAATTTCACTGAAATGATTTATCTTACCGGAGAATCGACCACATCTGTACTCATTAATAACACAGGCTCGGAAAGTGAGACTAAAACCATTTCCATCACTTTATCGAATCCCGCTGTTGGTGACATTAATTTCAGCTTTGACAATTATGCCGATATTGAAATTGGAACCAAGAGCTACACCACAAAATCGGGCAAATTTACGATTACCAAGAAAGATGAATCTTCCATTACCGGTACTTTTACCGGCACCTTTACCGATGAAGCCAGTGCTGAGATCGAGATCTCAGGATCATTTACTGCTCAAAAATTTAGTCTGACATTTTAGAAAGAAGACGTTTCATTCATAACAAAAGCGCCTTTATGGGCGCTTTTGTTCTTTATTAAGTTAAGTACAATTACTTATCCACCAGTCCGGAACCTATATAATGACGTCCTGTTTAAAACAAACCCTGACAGGGTTTCGAAATCCTGACAGGGTTACAAAATGTGTACAAACTAAATGAATTACTGAACCGCCAGTTTATAAACCGCATCCTGCAATTTCAGAATATACGTTCCCTTCGGTAACGAACTTACATCCACAGGCTCCACATCCTGTGTCAGTTTCTTCTCTACCAGTTTTGCACCGCTCATATCCATAATCACTAACGTTTCGGGCAGAGAGTTGGCGCGTTTCACATAAACAGTGCCTGCCGAAGGATTCGGATAAATCATGACCTCATCGGCTTTGGCTGTGTTTACCGGAGTTCCTGAAGTGACGGTAAGTGTTCCGTTTACTAAGGTAATGTTATAGTTGGCGGCCGAACCACCCAAAAGTGTGATCGGATAGGTACCTACTCCGGAGTTGGCATCTGCCGTGCTTGATGCCGTGGGTTCCGTAATGCTGGCTTTGGTATCGCCATTCACAAATCCGGTGTATGTAATGGTAAAGGTGGGATTGGCCTCGCCGTGTTTTTTGGTAACGTCGTCGGCTTTGGCGGTGAGGCTGGCTTTATTGATTGTCAGCTTACCCAGTGTGGTAGCCGGAACAATAGTATAGTTTGCAGCAACACCATCCGTTCCAACTGTCAAATCGTAATCTCCAGCAGGACTAGCTGCCGTGGCTGTAGTAGTAACCGATGGCGCAGTTGTTACCACACTGCTGTTTTCGCCATTGACAAATCCGGAATACGAAACCGTGAAGGCAGGAATAGCATCACCGTATGTTTTGGTCTTGTTATCGGCAGTGGCGTTAAGTGTGGCCTTTCCAATCGTCATCTTACCCTGGGCAGTAGCAGGAACAATATTATAATTTGCAGCAACACCATCTGTTCCAACTGTCAAATCGTAATCGCCGACCGGGCTTACTGACGTAGCTGTGGTAGTAACCGATGGCACAGTTGTTACCACACTGCTGTTTTCTCCATTGACAAATCCGGAATAGGAAATCGTGAATGCAGGATTAGCATCACCATATGTTTTGGTTTTGTTATCTGCAACGGCTGTAATAGTGGCTTTTGTTGCTACAGTCAGAGTCCTGATTGAATCGGGTGCAGCACTATACAAATAGTTACCCGGCTGTCTAGCAGTAATTACCGATGAACCTAAGCCAACAACTGTAACTGTATCTCCACTAGTTGCAACATTCAGATTGGAACTAGTAAAGGTTACAGGTAATTTTGAAGTAGCTGAAGCAGTTGGTACAAATTTATCGCCGTATGTTTTTGCTGGTATATCAGCTATAGTCAGTGTTTGCTTAAATTTATAAATAAGAGTAGTGTCCGGTAACCAGTCAAATCCAAATGATGAATTCGTAGCCTTGCTGAAAATATTAGATAGCTTATAATTAATAGCTTCCACATCCGTAAGCTGTCTCGAAAGTGATGAAGATCTTTGGTTAGTTCCGGAACCTGGCCCGAAACATTTATATTCAGCATAAAGAGCAGGTGAAACGTTCCATTCCAGCCAACCTGCTTTATTCAAAGTTGCTGGTTCTTCGCATGTGATATATACAGTTTGTGGTGCTGATTGCCATGGTCTCCCTAAATAGAAACTAACCATTGGCTTACTATCAAAGCCTATTTCTCCGGCTTTAAGAGAGGTTAACTTGCAATTTCGAAATACCAACCCAAATTTTGAGGCTGCGTCGGTACTTGCAGCAGTTACTGTTCCACCATCTCTATTGGTATGGATCTGACAACTATCAAGAACAACCACATCCCGGCCAAATATATAATCCACGGATCCTTCCAGATAACAATTTTTCATATATATACGACCAACATAGGATCCACCCCAGGCATAATACGTATCCTGGTATCCCATAATTTTACAGTTGTAAAAACTTTGTCTGTCCCCGTTAGAACGAAGTGCAACTGCTTGCAGTTGTCCTGTACCATTACTATTTTTAGTATTTTGGAATGTAATATTAATGGCCGTAAAATCATCGGCATCTATGGCAACACTTGCGCAACCACTGGTACCCATGGTTCCACCTCCTGGTTTTGGGCTGTCGGCATAGGCATTATAAGTAATGATTGTACTGTCAGGATGTATACTTCGTAATATAACGTTTACTTTACCGGTTGCAAGGGTATCTTTTTCATAATAAACCCCTGGTTTTACAAAAATCGTCCATTTTCCTGTGTAATTAGTTGGCACGTCGCGAAAAGCGGCCTGTATCGTGGTATAATCACCACTACCGTCTTTTGCTACGGTTTTTGTGACATCGGGTGCCGGTGCCTGTGTGGTGAAAGTAACGACATTTCCATAACCGGTTCCTCCTAATTTACTTGTAGCATAGGCACGTACATAATACGTCGTTGTTTGTGTCAATCCCACAAGTCCGGCGGTATAGGATCCTAATCCGGATCCGTTTGCTGCTGTATTATCAGAGATTGTCGGAGGATTTACAGTACTCCAGCAAATGCCTCGTGTTGTAATCGTATCGCCTCCCCATGCGGTAACATTTCCACCTGAGGTTGCAGTTTTAACCATGATGCTTGAAACAGCTGTTGTAGTTACCGTTGGCGGATAGATAGCATCGAGCGAGGTAAAAGATACCTGGCTGCCGTACGAAGTTCCCGCCGAATTGGTGGCATAGGCCCGGACATAATATGTTGTATTCGCAGTTAGGCCTTTCAGGATACATACAAACGAACCTGAACCTGTTCCATTTGCTAATATATTATCCGCAATGGTTGGGGCTCCGGAGGTATTCCAAACAACACCTCTTTCGGTTACTGCAGCACCACCATCGGACGAAACTGTTCCACCTGAGGCTGCATAAGTTGTTGAAATATTAGACATGGCTGTGGTGGCAACAGTGGGGGGATCAGCGGTTACACCGGTGACGGAACCATAAATAGAAACATCGTTCAACCCTACCAGTTTCCATTTATCACCCGATGTAGCTACACTGTATGGATATAAACGGAAGTAAACAGATTCACCGCTATTTACAGTTAAACCTACTGTACCTTTCGTTTTTAAAAAGGCTGCATTCGTTATTGCTACATCTGGTACAAGCTGTATACCTGTGGCTAACGTAAAACCCGGATCCTTCGAATAATAAATAGATACTCTTAAATCGTTCGTAGAATAAGCAGCCATTTTCAACGTAACACTGTCGACCACTAAGGTACCGCCTGTTTTTGGAGAAGCCGAAAATTGTATATACCGTCCTTCGGCAGGGGCTGTTTCGGCTTGCCATACAGCACCTGTATAAATAGATACCCCATTGACCCCACCATAGGCTAACTTACCATAGTTTAGAAGACTACTTAATATTGGCGTTCCAGCTACCATATTGCCTGTAACCACGCTAGACAAATCGGTTGAACATGGCCAAACAATGGAAGAAGGAACAGGTAAAGCCTCCGTGTGACCGCTAATGACAACATTGCGAAGACTTAAATATTTCGAGTTCGAAGTTAGAGGAACATAAGGATACACTCTTATATAAAATGTCTGCCCCTGATTGACCTGTACACTAAGTGAAGGAACTTTCAACTTAAAAGGGGTGCTAATGTATTGGTAAGGAAAACCGGCAGTTAATCCGGCATCAATAACTTTAGTTTTTGTGGCAAATGTTTCATCAGTTGAATAATATACGTTTGCTTTTACACTCCCTGTACCCTGTCCCCACATATCCATTTTAAAAGAGTCGACATAGAGAATATTTCCTGATTTAGGAGTCACAGCATATTGAATATAAACGCCGGAAATTTCATCTGTATTAGAGACATCCCAGGAGCCTCCCTGAATATTGGAAGCTAGTTTATATCGACGCAGGGTTGTACTTTCACCTGTACCGGAAAGTATTTTATAAGAAATAACCAGGTTTGAAATGGTTTCGCTGACTGCCGATACCTGCCCGGAAGTAGCGACAGATGCGTCAGTTCCTGAAGAAGCAGGGTCAGACAATACCCAAGTTGCCGAAGCCGTGGTTTGTGCTTTTGTAACATTAAAAAGCCCCAAACCCACAATCAAAACCATAAGTAGTAATGTTTGTTTCATAGTCATTTGTTTAAACGTTAATAATTGTTATTCGTATTTTATTAGGTTTTATTCCGGATTGGAGTTGCCAATGAGACGGATCCAATCCAAATCAAAAGTATTTACAATAAAACAAAGAGGCAGGTGCGTATTTTCCCAAAAAAAGGTTCCGGCTTTTCAAAAATTTAAAAACGTATCATTCTACGGGTTCAATTTTCCCAATATCTTTTTTCTTTGTGTAAGTCTCTCTTTAATTAACTCATGTTACGCAGAGTTCTTCATACACTATGTTATGTTTAGGACAAGTTACCTCATATCTATTTGCAATACTTTAGATTCAAAACTTTGATAATTAATAAAGAGATCGGGAGTTTTAATCCTATAATAAATACGTAACATGAGTAATTAATAAAAAAGAGACTTTTTGGAAGGGAGAATGTATCACCTGCATGAGAAATTGAATTGCCTGCGTAAGAGATTGGATCACCTGCATGAGAAATTGAATTGCCTGCGACGGAGAATTTATTACCTGTGATGGAGAATGTATCACCGATCATGGAGATTTCATTTCCCGCGAAGGAGAATAAACTTTCTGTGAAAGAGAATGTATTTCCCGTCTTGGAGAATGAACTACCCGCGAAGGAGAATGTATTTCCCGTGAAGGAGAAAGTAATTCCCGCGAAAGAAAATGAACTTCCCGTGACGGAGAATGTATTTCCCGCCCCGGAAATTTCATTTCCCGTGATGAAAACTGTATTTTCACTGCCGTCATTCTCTCACTCTCCAATGTATATATCTTGTCTCATCATCAAATACCTTGCTTGCCGGGCAACTTTAAAATATTTTGTACTTTCAGTAAAAAATTTTACTTTTGCGACTGATTTTTGTGTTTCACACGGCATTATAGGGGACAACAGTCCCCTATTTTATTATTAAAAAATGATTACAGGCAGTCTTATAAAGGATTTGGTTTCGAATATTATTGCTCAGAGCGATCTCTATGTTGTTGATATCTCTGTGGCACCAGGCAACCATATCAACGTGACAGTCGACAGCATGAAAGGTGCATCCATTGATGATTGCGTAATGATTAGCCGCGGTATTGAGCAACAACTCAACCGCGATGTGGAAGATTTCGAACTCGAAGTTTCTTCACCGGGATTAACACAGCCTTTTAAGGTGATTCAGCAATACGAAAAGAATATTGGACGCGAAGTGGAAGTATTGCTGAAAAACGGACAAAAACAGGTGGGAAAACTGCTCGCCCTTGGAAATAACACCATTACCGTTGAAATACAAAAAAAGGTTAGACCCGAAGGCAAGAAAAGGCCGGAATGGATTACCGAACAGCATAATTTTGATATTAACGAGATTAAATCGACTAAACTTGTCATAAACTTTTAACAACGACAGTAAAAGTAATAAGCAATGGAAAATCTGAATTTGATTGACACATTCTCCGAATTTAAAGAGTTAAAAAATATTGATAGGGCAACCATGATGAGCGTGCTCGAAGATGTTTTCAGAAGCATGTTATTAAAAAAATACGGCACCGATCAGAATTTTGACATCATTATAAACATCGATAAAGGCGACTTTGAAATTTGGCGAAACCGTGTAATTGTTGAGGATGATGAGATATCAGACCCTAATCTTCAGATTACCATTTCGGAAGCAAAAAAGATAGACGAAGATTACGAAGTAGGAGAGGATGTGACTGATGAGGTAAAACTCATTGATTTCGGGCGCAGAGCTATTTTGGCACTCCGCCAGAACCTGACCTCCAGGATACTGGAACTCGAAAAAGGCAATGTCTTCGGAAAGTATAAAGACAGAATAGGAGATATTGTAACCGGCGAGGTTTACCAGGTATGGAAACGTGAAATGCTGGTACTTGACGATGACGGTAATGAGCTTATTCTGCCCAAAGCCGAACAAATTCCTTCGGATCATTTCCGGAAAGGCGATTCTGTGAGAGCCATTGTATTGAGGGTTGAAATGAAAAACAACAATCCGTTAATTATCCTCTCCCGTACCTCGCCCATCTTCCTCGAACGTCTGTTTGAACTGGAAGTGCCGGAGATATTCGACGGACTAATAACTATTAAGAAGATTGTACGCACTCCGGGCGAACGTGCGAAAGTTGCCGTAGAATCGTATGACGAACGCATCGATCCGGTAGGAGCATGTGTTGGTATGAAAGGATCGCGTATACATGGGATTGTTCGCGAGCTCCGTAACGAGAATATAGATGTTATCAATTTTACAAATAATAACCAGCTTCTTATTGCCCGTGCCTTGAGTCCGGCTAAGATTACTACCATTAAGCTAAACGAACCTAACAAGCGTGCCGAGGTTTACCTGAAACCTACCGAAGTTTCGCTGGCTATCGGTAAAGGTGGACTTAACATTAAACTTGCCAGCCAGTTAACCGGTTACGAAATTGATGTTTTCCGCGAGGCAGAAGAAGAGGATGATGAAGATGTTAATCTCGATGAATTTGCCGATGAAATTGAGGGCTGGATTCTTGATGAACTCAAAGCCATCGGTTGCGATACAGCCAAGAGCGTACTTGAGATTGGTGTTGACGATTTAATCAAGCGAACCGATCTTGAAGAAGAAACGATTCGCGAAGTAATAAAAATTTTACGCGCGGAATTTGAGTAATATTGCTGATATATTTTAATTTAGCAGCTTATTTCGCAGACATATCAAAGAACAGGGGTTACCTTATGACAGAAAAAAAAGAACTTAGACTCAGTAAATTAGCCCGGGAATTTAACGTGGGGATCTCTACCATTGTTGAATTTCTGAGAAAGAAAGGTCACGAAATCGAATCAAACCCTAATACAAAAGTTGCGCCCGAATTGTACGATTTACTTTCCAAAGAGTATAGCTCAGACGTTAATGCCAAAAAAGAATCCGAAAAAGTAAACCTCAGAAGTTTAAGGGAAAAGAAAGAGATTGTTACAATAGAGGAAGAAGAGCCGGAAGTCTCTGAAGAAGAAGAGGCTGATGAGAAAGAACTCTTTATAAAAGATACAAGCATCAGTAAAAAGCCACCCCTGTTCGAACCAAAGCGAGACATTAAGGAACCTGAAATAAAGGTAGTTGGGAAAATAGATATCGAAGGTATTGGCAAACAAAAGAAAGAGGAACCTGCACCGAAACCAAAAGTGGAGAAACAGGAGGTCCAGCCTAAAGAAGAATCTGTTGAGGAAGTTGTAATACCAAAACCTGTGCAAGAGCCCGAACCTGTAGTTGCTGAGGAGAAAGAACCTGAGCCTATGGAAGAGGTGGAAGAAGTGGAAGAAGAACCACTTACAACCAAACCTGAATTGGATTCGGAGATTAAGGTGGTAGGCCGGATCGATTTGGATTCATTAAATCAGCGCACACGTCCACCAAAAAAGACAAGAGAACAGCGCAAAGAGGAAAGGAAAGAACGTCAACAACAAGGTAAACCTGTACCTGCAGCCTCAGCAACGGAAGATGTCGAATCAGTTGCTGAACCGGAAACAGAAATGGAAGGATCAGTTGAACGACAAACTGAACCAGAAGTTATAAGAGCTCGGGTCAAAAAGCTCTCCGGACCAACTGTTGTTGGAAAGATTGAGCTCCCTGGTGATAAGAAACCAATTGCTTCCTCCGATGAACATGACCATAAAAAGAAACGGAAACGTATTAAGAAGGAAAAAGAACGTGTCAATATAGCTGGAGATAAAGCTACAACTCCATCTAACGGTAAGAAACCCGAGTTTATTAAAAGAGATAAAGAAAAGGAAAAGGAACGCTTAAGACCTAAGCGGCGTCCTATCCGCCAGGAGGTTAATGAGGAAGACGTTCAAAAACAAATAAAAGATACACTTGCAAGACTCACATCCAAAGGAAAGTCGAAAACTTCGAAATATCGTCGCGAAAAACGTGAGATATTCAGCCAGAGGATGCAGGAGGAAATGGAACAGCAGGAAAGGGAAAAAAATATTCTCAAAGTCACAGAATTTGTTTCCGTTAATGAACTTGCAACGTTAATGAATGTGGCGGTTACGGAAGTTATTGCTACTTGTATGAACATGGGGCTCTTTGTTTCCATTAATCAAAGGCTTGATGCTGAAACGATGGCCCTGGTTGCTGATGAATTCAATTATAAAGTTGAGTTTGTCTCCATCGAACTCCAGGACGCTATCAAAGAGGAAGAAGAAGTTGATAAACCTGAAGATCTCATGCCTCGACCGCCGATTGTAACGGTAATGGGGCACGTAGACCATGGTAAAACCAAGTTGCTTGACTTTGTCCGTAGTGCAAATGTGGTTGCCGGTGAAGCTGGCGGTATAACGCAGCATATTGGTGCTTACGGAGTAAAACTAGATAATGGTAAGCAAATTACTTTTCTGGATACTCCAGGTCACGAAGCATTTACTGCTATGCGTGCTCGCGGAGCCAAAATCACCGACGTAGCTATTATTGTTGTAGCTGCCGATGATGGCGTAATGCCACAAACAAAGGAGGCTATCAACCATGCATCGGCTGCCGGCGTTCCTATTGTATTTGCTATTAATAAGGTAGATAAACCCGAAGCTAATCCTGAAAAGATTAAAGAGGAACTTGCCAACCTTAATTACCTTGTCGAAGATTGGGGTGGAAAATATCAGTCGCAGGAGATATCTGCAAAGACCGGTAAAAATATTGACTTACTGCTCGAAAAAGTTTTGCTTGAAGCAGAATTGCTCGACCTGAAAGCCAATCCTAATAAAAAAGCTTCTGGTACGGTTATTGAATCTTCACTGGACAAAGGACGTGGTTTCATAGCCACCATTTTAGTCGAACAGGGAACCTTACGTATGGGCGACGTAGTATTAGCAGGCTCTTATTTTGGCCATGTAAAGGCGATGTATAACGAGCGTAACCAGAGAGTTACCGAAGCCGGGCCTGCCACACCAGTACTTTTGCTTGGACTTGATGGTGCACCTCAGGCAGGTGACACCTTTAATGTTATGAGCGACATTAAGGAAGCCAAAGAAATAGGAACCAAACGCGAACAATTAATTCGTGAACAAGGTATCCGCACTAAAAAACATATTACACTCGACGAAATCGGAAGACGTATTGCTATTGGCAACTTCCAGGAACTTAACGTTATTGTTAAAGGTGACGTGGATGGTTCGGTTGAAGCACTTTCTGACTCGCTCATCAAACTTTCAACTGAAGAAATCCAGGTAAATGTTATCCACAAAGCTGTTGGACAGATTTCGGAGTCCGACATTATCCTGGCAGCAGCGTCCAATGCGGTGATTGTAGGTTTTCAGGTTCGTCCTTCAATGAATGCACGTAAGCTGGCTGAAAAAGAACAAATCGACATTCGTTTGTATTCGATCATCTACGATGCTATTGAAGAAATCAAGTCAGCTATGGAAGGGATGCTTTCTCCCGAAATCAAGGAAGAAATTGTTGCTACCATCGAAGTTCGCGACGTATTCAAAATTACCAAAGTCGGTTCTGTTGCCGGTTGTTTTGTAAAAGAAGGCAAAATTACCCGCAATACTAAAGTACGAATTATCCGTGATGGAATTGTAGTATATTCGGGAGAACTGGGCTCCCTGAAACGTTTCAAGGACGATGTAAAGGAAGTAACCAGCGGTTACGAATGCGGCTTAAATATCCAGAACTTTAATGATATCAAAGTAAATGATATTATTGAAGGATACCAGGAAACTGAAGTAAAGAAAAAACTTTAAGAATAATTAATAAAAGAGGCTGCCAATTGGCAGCCTCTTTTATTTATAATCTACGATAATCTTACAGAGCGTTTTTTGCAGGTCATTAAACACTACCTACCTCTTCCCGTAACCAA
>DATBXH010001111.1:0-5029 GCA_036514375.1 Bacteroidales bacterium
GTTAATCACGCTGTCCAGGTTGGGCGACAATTTTAGCCTGAATATACCCTTGTACCCATGACTTATCCAAAAGGATTTATCCTTGTCTTCAATCACAACCTTGCTCGATTCAGTAAATCCTTTGATTCGTTTTAGGAATCTCCAGTTTTCTGATCCGGATGTTCTTTCCAAAACGATCAGTCCGTTGTAAGTACCGCAGATTATTCGGTCCTTTTGACCGGTTGGTTGCAGGAATGTCCATCCGCCTCTTGCATTGGAAATTCTTTTGGACGTGAAACCATCAATGAGGTACGAGCCATTGTTATGTCCGCAAAAAAGGTTATTATCGATTACTTGAAGACACCAGACCTGCCCCTCGGTACCATCCACCAGCCGAAATTTTGAATCTGTGAGAGATTGATTCGACAACTGATTGATTTCCTTGGCGAAAAGTCCCTGGTTAGTACCCAGATAAAGAATATCATTGTGGACTATTGAAGCATAACCCGTTTCAATGCCGTAACAATAATTGAAATATGTAATTGGTGAACTTATTTCAAGGTACGAAATGCCATTGTCAAGACCCAGCCAAAGATTACCGGATTTATCTTTGAACTCACTAAGAATAGTGTTATTTTGAAGCCCTTTCACCCTGTCGATGTGTTGAAGGATATTGCCATTTGCATCAGAAATAAAAATTCCATCCTGTACGGAACCAAAGGCAAAGTTTCCTTCCCCCAGTGAAATTCCTGAAAAGAGTTGATTGGTTTTAAGTAATTGATTGACCTTGGTATCCCAGGGTTTTATCTGGTAACCATCGCATTCGAAAATGCCCTGGGTTAAAGTCCCGATGATAAGTCTATTGTCCTTTGAAGGCAGGATAAATCTGATTTCCGTGTCGGTAAACCTGGGGGATTCCTCAATCGGTAAAAGAACTCCGTTGTTGTACACCAGGATCCCTTTTTCCCTGTCAACTACATAATATTTCCCATTGATATAGAACGAAAAACCGAAGCTTGAAAATGGCTTTAAAATTTCAAATTTGTTGTTTTTGAGGATAAAGATGTAATTAAACGATTGGAATACAACTCCAAAATCAGTTTGGAAAATACGCCAGATTTCATCGAAATTACGATAAGACTTTGGAATCAAAGGAACCAGTGAACGATAGTTTAATTTTCCGTTGGATGCCTTTTCCAGGAAACCCATCTCATTAAAGGCACCGGCATAAATTCGTTTATCATCTCCAAAAGCAACGGATCGAACAACGGATTCGTTGGAAACCTTGTAATTTCTCCAGTTATTACCATCAAATTCAAGTATCCCACTGTTATTGGCGAAGTAAATAAACCCATTGGCATCCTGTATAATATCCCAGTTTTGGGATCCTGAATTATAATTTTCCCTGCTATAATTCTTTATAAAAGGTAAGCCCATGTCTTTGATTTGGCAATGCGAAATTTCACAGGCGGTTACCAGAAAATAAAGGAATACAAATACTTTCCTGGTGAAGGGATGCATAGGTAGTGTTATTAGTTTAATAGCATGAATATAAAGCGATGTTAAGAAAAATTTCCCTGATTTAAATCATCTGCTTTAATAATTGTGCATAGGTTATAATCCGAAGCAGTTGGTAAAGGTTTCCTTGTATCGGGTTAAATGTAAAAGCTTTTGGTGCAGACGGCCTGTATTAAAATTTATGATTTTACTGTACGCGTGCACAAAATTACTTCATCGTTGGGCTTTTTTACTTCATCAGGGGCCTTGGGTAAGGTGGTGGTACCCCTTGTGCAAGGAGGGGGTATACCTTACCCATGGGGGTACTTGCACTAAAAGTGTGCACGCATGCACACTTTTAGTGTATCGTTGGGCATTTTTAGTGCATCGATCCGGTATTTTAGCGCATCGATTCGGTGTTTTTGTGAAGAGAGAAACATTTAAAGGGGAAGAGTAATTCTTTAAGGTCCAAATTTTCAGGATTTCACAGGTCATTTAAACTTGATACGGCCTAAAAAGTTCTCTTAAATGCACTTGCCAGCCCCAATTGATGGATCAGAGGGTAAAACTTTCCAGTGAATGCTAAAGTTTTCCGGTTTTAGCTTCTGTCTTTCAGTAATTATGTCTTACTCGTAAAGACAATTCTTAAATATTTCTTTTTGGCAAATAGGTTTAAAATAAAATTTTTAACTTGGATGAACTTTATAAAGTTCGTATTGTTATTTTTTTAACAATGTGTTACCATTTGGCGAACTGCCTTAAAAACAGAAAAAAAACAGTGTGTTTTTTGAATAACGATAAATGAAAAAAACTATTTTTGGCAAATAATTTTTTGAAAAAATGGAGAAGGCTTTCTTACCAGAAGATTTTGTACCTGTAGTTCTGCAATTAATTGTAGCATTACTGTTTGTGGTTGGGGTTATGATAGTAACTCACATTATTGGTGGTAAACGTAGGCGGGTACGGTCAATCCGGAAGGAAGAAAATTTTGAATGTGGCATTGAAGTAAAAGGGAATGCCAGGTTTCCTTTTTCTGTAAAGTATTTTCTTATAGCCATATTATTTGTTCTTTTTGATGTCGAAGTAATTTTTTTCTATCCATGGGCCATTAATTTTAAGGGATTTGGATGGGCTGGTTTTGCCGAAATGATGCTGTTTATTGCATTTTTTCTGGTAGGGTTTTATTATATTCTGAAAAAAGGCGCTTTGGATTGGAATAAGTGAGCATGAAGCATAGTATTGCGATAATAGTTTGGATATTAAATTGTTTTATTCTTTCGGCTCAATCCGGTTTTTCAAGAATCGATGAGTTTGCAAGAAATTATAAATCAAAGACCACTGATGTTGATAAGTTAGCATCAGACCTTACTTCGGGATACAATGAAGATCTTGATAAGGTTCGTTCGATATTTGTTTGGATTACGCAAAATATCCAGTATGATTACAAAGAATACCGACGGATTCTGAAAGGGAAAAGGGAGTCATATCAGATTGTGGCTGGCTCCGAAAAAGAATTAGCGGAAAAGAAAAAGCGCCTGGATGAAGAAAGGTACAAGACATCGGTAAAGAATACTTTAAGCAAGCGTAAAGGAGTTTGTCAGGATTATTCTGAGCTGTTTAATTCCTTGTGTAAAAGTGTACATATCAGGTCAGGAATGATTGATGGTTCTATAAAAGATATTTCAGGTCAGTTTATTCCTGACAATCATGCCTGGAATTGGGTAGAGATTAAGGGTAAAACATATTTGTTGGATGCAACCTGGGCCAGTGGTTATGTAGACGATAGCAAAGGAAAATACTTTAAGGAGTTCAACGATGGTTTTTTCCTTACTCCGCCAGCCATGTTTGTGGTTAACCATTTTCCAAATGATAGCAGGTGGCAATTACTTAACGATAAAGTTACACTTGATGCTTTTAAAGAATTTCCGGCTGTTGGACAGGGTTTCTTCAAGTATAAAGTAAAGTCTTTTTCTCCAAAGGTCTCAAGGGTCTCACTAAAGGGAAACCAATTGGCGATCGGCCTGAAGTTTGGAGTAAATCCCAAGGTGTTGAGAATAGCTAATAATGGATTGGTTATTAAAGAATACAAAAAGGTCGACGACGATTTTTATGCGACTTTAGATCTAAAAAAGAATAGGAATAGTATTGATATTTGGGGCGATAGTGATTTGATAATTAGCTATAAAACAAAATAGAAAGCTGTTTGCTCCTCTTTTTCATCATAAATAGATTTGGAAATGACGATATATAACAAAGTAGCACCTCCGGAAGGATATTCAGCACCAGGGTTATTTGCTACTTCATTTGAAAAAGTAATTGGGCTGGCAAGATCCAATTCCCTCTGGCCTTTACCTTTTGCCACATCGTGCTGTGGTATTGAGTTTATGGCAACAGTAGCATCCCATTACGATTTAGGACGTTTTGGCGCTGAGCGTTTGAGTTATTCACCAAGGCAGGCTGATTTATTGATGGTTATGGGGACTATTGCCAAGAAGATGGGTCCTGTAGTTCAGCAGGTTTATGAGCAAATGGCAGAACCACGATGGGTGATGGCTGTGGGTGCATGCGCTTCAAGTGGTGGGATATTTGATACTTACAGTGTTTTACAGGGAATTGATCGTGTCGTTCCAGTGGATGTTTACGTACCTGGTTGTCCTCCTCGCCCGGAGCAAATCCTGGACGGCTTTATGAAGATCCAGGAACTGGTAAAAAATGAAAGCCTGCGTAAAAGATATTCCCCTGAATATAAAGAAATGCTGGAGAGATTTGATATTAGAGAAATTGAAAAAGGCTGAATCAATGATTTTATAGAGAGTGATGATGGAATTATTTAGCTATGAAGTGCTCCTTCCCCAATCGAGGGATAGCCGGGAAGGGGGGCTATGGATGTAACATTAAAATTAACAGATGCGTTTGGCTCCTCTCTTCTTAAAACAGAAGATCCTGATGGTATTTTAACAGTTACCGTTAAGTCAGAGGTTGTGATTGAGATACTTAAGTATCTGAAGGAACAGCTTGGTTTTGGTTTTCTTACAGATTTATGTGGTATTCATTATCCTTCTCAGGAACTGACTTTTGGTGTCATTTATCACATGCACAATATGCAGGAAAATGTTAGGGTTAGGATAAAAACTTTTGTTTCAGGCAACGCACCCAGGGTAAAAACTGCAACCGGTTTATTTCCGGCTGCGAATTGGATGGAGCGTGAAACCTTTGATTTTTATGGAATTATATTTGAAGATCATCCAAATTTAAAGCGAATTCTTAATGTAGAGTATATGGATTATTATCCTATGCGAAAGGAATATCCGCTGGAGGATCCAACTCGGCATGATAAGGATGACAGATTTTTTGGAAGGTAAACTTTAATATAAAGAAGAATTCAAATAAATCTTGGAATATTTGAATATTGACAGATGAATTCAGAATTGAAATACATAACCGAGCAGGAAGCTATAGTGAAGAACTATACCACACTCAATTTGGGGCCTACACACCCGGCCACACATGGTATTTTCCAAAACATTCTTACCATGGATGGGGAAACTGTAAT
>DATBXH010001112.1:0-4522 GCA_036514375.1 Bacteroidales bacterium
CCCAGTTCATAGAATTTGCTATTCCACCTTCATAATAGTTCCCTACAGGTCGTATTCGCCAGGCATAAAAACCGGTACCCTGGCCGAGTGTTAGCTCTGTTTTATTATTCGTAATTAAAACAGGCTGGCCGGTTGAATTATCAAAAACATCGCTGATGGGTATGTCAATGTTAAGAGCTTTGTCCCAATCAAGATCAGCCATGATATGATCTTCCTGTTGAAGGCTTGGGTCGGTATTATATAACCGCAAAAGTTGCAACTGGTATAATGTATATGGATATGGATTATCCCATTGAAAAACAGCTGATTTTCCGGATAATGAAACAGGTAAAATCCGGGCCACCGAAATAAGACCTGCCTCGTCAGAAGCACCGATAATCGGTCTGACATCGTGCGCATATTGTACTTCGATACTTAAACTGCTCCGAAATGCACTTGCTATAACATCGTTTCCTTTAATCATCGTGGATTGCCAGTTTACGATACGAATCTGTGCAATTTTTAGCATTTGGGTTTCGTTATCGATCAGTTTGGATAAATCTTTCGTGAAAACTTTCAACGGCTGATCATTTTTGATCGTCAGACTATAAGAAGCCTTATCGAAAACACCCGGGATAACATTAGATTGCGCATCCAATGCTTCGAGTCCAAAAGTTAATTCATACTCAAAGCTAAAGCTCCCCTTTGAATCACCAAATGTATACTCGCTTTTAACATTGTTCAAATCTATCTGAACAGTAACGGAGGCAGCATGGACGGCAACAATATTTCCCAAATTGTAGTTATTATCAGGAATAAGGATAATTGAGCCTGTGGCCGGTGAATCCGATTTTGTAACCTGCTTTACATACTCCTGAGGGAAAGCATGTGTAAAAAATGCTGTAAAAAATGCAATGCAATAAAGCTTAAATCTGGGTAATTTAACTTTTGGATGATACATGGCTTATTTTCTGTTATCAATAATTGAATACATCTTATATTTTGATCTGGGTTGCCCTTTACTATCAAAAACTATATCCCGGGCTCTCTGAGTTTTCAGATTCCTATAATTGAAATCTGTTTCCTCGTATTCGATGGTTTGTGATTTAATATCATGTTGCCTGGAATAATAAATAATAGATTTTTTAAGTTGGCGCTCTGACTTTGAATAATAATAAGTAACCTTTGTAATTTTATGATTAACCTCAAAAGCGTAAGGAACCGCTATGCTCATAACAGCGTACATCTTGTTATTGATTATACTATCCTTACACCATAACAAAGAACCCTTGGAAACTATCTCTTTTTGAGCTTTGGCCAATACAGCTTCCATTTTTTCTTTATTCTTTGCACTGTTTCCCTTGCTCCAATAAATCTTCTTTTGTCCGGGATAGGTACAAATGAAATCCTGCGGATCACTATAAATAGATAATAAATTTGATTCGTAGAAATAAAGATCCTTAGCTAAGTAAATTTTGGCATCGACATCAGGTAACCGGTTCTTTTTACTATCCCATGGGACATATTTCGTGTAAAAATGCAGATAATATACTTTTTTGTTATCCGGTAAACCTATACCTGACATCCGATCGATATAATCCAGGAGTAGTCCTTTACATTCCTGTCCCAACGAACTAAAGCAAGGCACCAAAAACATAAATGCAATGAATATATTTCTCTTAAGAGCTTGAGTGTTCATCGATCAAAAGGTGAAGACCTGATTATTTTGGGTATATTATATTGGGTTTCCTGAATGGTTTTTAAGCCACGTTCTGTCTCAACAATCTTATGGGTAAGCACACCTTCATCGTTATACTTGTAGTAAGCTCCAAAGTGCTGGTCATCAAATTGAGTAAGCAGTTTGAATGTTTGTTTGTCATAGACAAAACATGTGGCTTGGGCGTCCAATGGTTGGAAACGAACATCATCAATATACAATGATCCGGCACCTGAGTAACCAGTTAACGAAATATCGAAAGGTTCATTTATCGCTGGAAAATTATTGGCATCGATTTTAACTTCATAAAGAGTCCATTTTCCACTCGAAGCAACCTTAACTAAAGGCAGAATAGTATTATTTTCTAAAGCTTTCAAATCAACCGGTGTTGTTGTCCATGGTTCCACAGCAGTCCATAATTTCAACAAGCCACCTTTATTTTTCAAATGTTTAGACACATAACAATTTCCTACTATCTGCATATTATCATGATATAAAATAGATTGTCTTCCGGAATGCGCTAAAGCTGACGTAGCATCCTCACTGCTTCCTTCAAAATCATTAAAAAATATGTCATTGTATTCTGCGTTTTGAGCCACCATTACCGGAAGATTATTCCCATATTGAGAACCATAGATAACTGCGGAAGGAATATTCATCACATCAATCTCTTCCAAAGGATTACCATTGGGAGAATATTTTTTAACTTCCGACAGTTTAATCCAATTAGGCTGAGTCGATGTGCCGTTCCAATCAAACATATGCGGTAAAGTGTAATATCCACTGGCATAAATTGGCTTACCAGGCGTAGAAACATAATCAGTTCCCTCTTTATCAGCTTTATAAATAAAGCTGGCTTTAGGTCTCCATACTTTTTTAAGCCCAATGATGGCATCATCCGAAATGCCATAATCAGATTTTACCTTACTGTCATTCCAGCTTGATTCCCAATTGTTCTCAAACGTCTTTACGTTAACATCAAGCACATTATTAATTGCATCGCCACTCAGCCAACCAGAAACCGGCGGTACCCCATAAGTGGTTATTGTCATTGTCTGTTCCGAAAGCTGATTGGTGTTTGATTCATCTTTAGATTTTTGCCCCATTTGGGTATATTTCCATTCAGCAGGAACAGAAAACTGATAAACTTCACCAATTTTTGTATGATCTGTACTTCCATTTGAAAGCCCCAGATTATAGTAGCCATCGTAAGTTTTGGTAATCAGAGGCTGGCCGGTTGACGCATTAAAAGCCAGATATTCGGTTTTAGATATCATACCATCTCGATAGTTTGTTTCGCTTTTCAAAATGGCAGGATACCTGATGACTTTAGTAATAGCATGAACCGCAAAAAGATCATTACTTATACCCAAATGAGGACTTGCCGACCCAAAGGGAAGGGGAATAATGCCCGCCATACCGGCATCAATATCTACTTCAACATTAATGTCAAATTCGTTATCTTCGATTTGCTTTTTTTCAAAGGCAATGTCAGTTTCCTCGCCAGGTGTATCCATTGTTTCGGTGTAACCAAGTCCACCATCATTGGGTTTCAATAGTTTAATCTTTTCTCCGGGTTCAAAATATTCGTACTGCTGCATAGATACCAAATATCCCTGGTCAATATCCTTTCCTGAATTAGGACTTGGCTTTACGTATCTTCCCCCATAAGCAGTTACTCTTTTTGCTAATCCGTTCATGGCATTAAGGATAAACCTAAAACCTTGTGCCATCCATGCTTTAGAACTATTCATAGTAAAAACAGATATGGGAACGGAAACAAGATCATCCTTACTATTTAAGGTGGTGGCTTCCACACCAAAACCGGAAATATCAGATTTTCTATCCGGATTAGGTAAAGCACCATAATACATATCGAAAGGATAATCGTGAGTCGTAAAGAATTCATGTACCGTGAAACCAGACCTTGATTTGGAAGAATTTATATTTTCAACGACCACCCTGGAATGGTAAACTGCTGCAGAGGGTAAAAGGCTCTCACCTAAAGGGCCCTCAGTCTGTTTCTTATCTTCACCAGCTGTTATTCGGCTGAAAAAATCCTGTTCTTTTCTTATCATATATTTCACCATAGGGTTTTCCTCACGCGCTATTGATGGTTCATTAGTTGCAACACCACTACTGGTAACCCCATCCTCTAATACATAATGAAATTGTTGCCCCAAAACCTGTGCATCACCATTGGCTGCATCTAACCCTGAATCGTAAAGCAACAACCTTTTTACCCGAACACCTCCACCCTTTTTAGCCCGGTACATTGGCAATTTTAAAAATGAAAGAGCAGGACTTATAGCCTTGCAAACATCGTTCAATTTATGATTATGGAAAGCTCCGGGACTTTCGCCGCCAAGCACTTGCACAATATTCCATATAACGGACAAAACATCAGAAACATTTCCATTCGCAATGCTGGTCACCTTATCATCAAATTCTCCGTTATAATCCACAGCCCCAAAATATCGATCTTTTTGCAATGTTCCTTGTCGTTGGTTAATCAGAAAGTCGTAAGCGGCCTGTCTGGGAACTGAAGTTGAATTTTTGGGGTCTAAAAAAATTCTTAGTCTATAGTCGTTATTCCCATTAGAAATGACCTTGGCATCACTAAAACCGGCGTAACCGGTAATATACTCAGAATTAGAATTATCAAGACCAGGCGCTCTCCCTAATAAATCATATAAAAACTTAAAATATACTTTATGCGCATACCCCCCAGGTTTGTCTGGTTGAATGGTTTCATCGAAATATTGTTTAATTTTTGTGGCTAACTCATTTAATTGGTTAAAATAATCCGGTGCACCGGGATCGCAT
>DATBXH010001113.1:0-5598 GCA_036514375.1 Bacteroidales bacterium
GTGTAAATCACTTATTTCCTCAAGATACGATGGACATATCTTTTTATAGTACTCCCATGCACTGTTTCCATTGCCAACCACTGTTTCTCCGATCATAATCCAGGGATTGTTATGGCAGAAGACACCGGCGTTTTCCTTATAACCCGCAGGGTATGAAGAGATCTCACCATATTCAATATAATATTTGGTAAACGCAGGATTATTAAGTACAATACCATACTGGCAGTCGAGGCGCTCTTTTACCGATTGAAGTGCTTTGGTGCAAAGTCCCTCTTCTTTTCCAATACCAGCCATTGTACACCACCCTTGTGATTCGATAAATATTTTGCCTTCTTCGTTTTCATTACTACCCACTTTGTGGCCATAATAATCGTAAGCACGAATAAACCATTCACCGTCCCAACCGTGTTTTTTTACTGCCTCAATCATAGCGTCTACATGCTTTTGGGCTCGATTGGCTTCATTATTCTTTCCAGTTCTTTTGCAAAGTTCAATATAATCACGACCATACACTACGAATAAGCCAGCAATCATGACCGATTCGGCTTTCGAGCCTTCGGTTTTATTTTCAGTTGTTTGGAATGATTCGTTTGGATCATTTGAGAAACAGTTCAGGTTCAAACAATCATTCCAGTCGGCACGACCAATGAGTGGTAATCCATGGGGACCAAGGTTGTTCACTACATGATCGAAAGAAACGGTGAGGTGATCAAACAAAGAACGTGCTACAGACATGTCATTGTCGAAAGGAACCATTTCGTCAAGAATACTAAAATCTCCGGTTTCTTTAATATAACTGATGGTACCAAGAATCAACCACATCGGGTCATCATTAAAACCACCGCCAATATCGTTGTTGCCACGTTTGGTTAAAGGTTGATATTGATGATAACATCCGCCGTCCGGAAATTGAGTAGAAGCAATATCAATGATTCGTTCGCGTGCGCGTTCCGGTATCTGATGTACAAACCCAATCAGATCCTGATTGGAATCGCGGAAACCCATTCCGCGACCTATTCCGGATTCAAAGAACGAAGCAGAACGAGAGAAACAGAAGGTTATCATACACTGGTATTGATTCCAAATATTTACCATTCGGTCGAGCCTGTCATCACCGGATCTGACTGAATAAATACTCAATAGATTATCCCAGTATTTCCGAAGATCTTCCAATGCAGCATCTACTTTTGCCACAGTGTCAAATCTGGCTATGGTTTCCCTGGCTTTCTTCTTGTTGATGATTCCCTTGGATTCCCATTTTTCATCTTCTTTATTTTCGACATAACCTAAAACAAAGATAAAATCTTTACTTTCCCCGGGTTTTAATTCTATTTCAAGGTAATGCGACGCAATGGGGGACCAACCATGGGCTTCAGTATTATGTGGTTTACCCTCAATAACTACCTGCGGTTCATGAAAACCATTGTAAAGTCCAAAGAATGATTCCCGATCCGTATCGTAACCTTGAATTGGCGCATTAACTGAGTAGTAAGCATAATGGTCACGGCGCTCTTTGTACTCGGTTTTGTGGTAAATTACTGAACCCTGAATTTCGACTTCACCGGTAGAAAAGTTGCGCTGGAAGTTTTCCATGTCGGTGGCTGCATTCCACAGACACCATTCTACAAAAGAAAATACTTTTAACTTTTTATTTTCCTTGGTATGATTGGTTAACGTTAGTTTCTGGACTTCTGCCCAGGTTTTTAATGGTACGAAATAAAGTACATTTGCTGTAATGCCATTTTTCTGGCCTTTGATATTGGTATAATTCATTCCATGGCGGCACTCGTAGCTGTCGAGTTCTGTCTTGCAAGGTTTCCAACCCGGTGACCATATGGTGCTGCCGTCTTTGATATAGAAATATCTTCCACCTGCGTCCATGGGGATGTTGTTGTACCTGTAACGGGTAATACGGCGGAACTTAGCATCTTTATAAAAAGTATAGCCGCCAGCGGTATTGGATATGAGTGAGAAAAAATCTTCATTGCCAAGGTAATTAATCCAGGGCCATGGTGTGCGCGGATTTGTTATTACATATTCACGCGCTTTGTCATCAAAGTGTCCGAATTTCATGTTATTTGTGTTTAGATGTCTTAATCTTTCAATTTATTCCACCAGTTAAATTTGAGGATAAGGGAAGTTACCACCATGATACCGAAGGCAATCAGAAATGGAGTCCAATTGCGCAATACTAGGAATATTGGGAACGCTACAAGGGAGGTTTGCCAGGCAATACCAACAACAACATTAATTATATCACGCCAGAAATCCTTGTTTCCTTCAAATGACGGATCAGCAGCAACCACTTTCCGGTGTACGGGTTTCCAGAAGCCCCAGGGACGTACAGTTTTATAAAAATTCATTAAGGTATCGTCATCCTCGGGTTTGGTCATGAGCGTCCCAATGATACAGCCAATAATAGAAACGATGAAGATGATCGGGAAGGCATTCATGCTAAAGTTGTTCACCAATGGCCATTGCTCAAGAATGGAAAGATGAAGCACAGGTAAAATAAGTGCAGCACCAATACCTGCCACCATACCCCAGAAATAACCATAGCCGTTGAAACGCCACCAGTACCATTTGAGAACATTTGGAGCAGTATAGCCACCCCATAGTGCTGCTGTAATCCATAACACGACTTCATTGATAGAGGTAACCACAAAACCAACGGCAATTCCTACAATAACTACCAATAGTGAAGCGGCATAGCTCAACCTTACATATTTTTTATCATCGGCATGAGGGTTAATATATCTTTTATAAATATCATTTACAATATAGGCGGGAGCCGCATTTACGGTAGCTGCGAAATTGCTCATAAAAGCCGCAATCAAACCGGCCATCAGGAAACCTAACAAACCAACCGGCACATAGGCGGCCAACACTTGGGGGAGAATACTTTCAAAGTCTGGTTTTGTAAGGGACGCTGTGTATAATTTGTCAAAGTTAACCAGAGCAAGGATTGTAAGCCCAGCAATCATGAAGTAACGGGTAGGGTTGAGCACAACGTTAACAAGAGAGCTCATCTTGGCAGCTTCTTTTGGACTTTTGGTAGAAAGTACCCGTTGCATATCATAGTTAGGTGCGGGACCTGCAGCCGCAAGGAAAATGCCTTTAAACAACATCATCATGAAAAAGATACCAAATAATTCGTATCCATCATTCCTAATCCAATCGCTGAATGCATGCAGTTTTGGAGATGCTGATGCTGACAAATTATTCCAGTCGAGTCCGACATGAGTGCCAAACCATATACTCTTCCAGCCAGCCGGTAACACGGCATTTATGGCTTCCGGCGAAATCTGATTAATGGCAATAATACCAATGGCAATGGACGCGATAGTGAGAATACAATATTGGATAACCTCGGTAATTACCACGCTGAACATCCCGCCTTTTACTACATAAAAGGTGGTAATGCCCATGAGGATGAGCGCATATAAGTTCTCATTGATTTGAGGATATTTAGCAAGCGTATCCATGTTGGTCACCAAATGTGGAAGAAATGACGTGGCAAACTTTCCAATTCCCTTAAAACCGTACGAAAGGAAACCAATTACACTGACCAAGGCGAACACAACTACAATAATATGTGATAAATTAGCACCAGGTCCTTTGCCAAATCTTGTTTTTATCCATTCCGCACCTGTCATTACATTGGAACGACGTAACCAAGGTGAAATGTAAACCATCAGGAAAATCTGGTTAAATACCGGCCATAGCCAGGGAATCCAAATGCTCTTAAGACCATATACAGCCAGCCAGTAGACAAGCAGCATAGTTCCAGCAATATCAAACATTCCTGAGGCATTAGAAATGCCTAGAAAGTACCAGGGAAGGCTATTACCTCCTAAAAAATACGATTGTATATTTTTTGAAGCCCTTTTTGATACCCAATACCCTATAAATATAGTAGCTATAAGATACAGGATAATAATACTTAAATCGACAATGTGCAATCTCATAAACAGGTTATTATTAGTTATTAATCATTTGTGTTCTTTGTAGTTTATTGTTAGTAAGCATCTTTCTAATACATAATTCCCAGTTTTCCTTTTTTGGTTTTCTCGTAAACTTCGCGACTAAACAAATACAATTGTGCGGGTTTATGCGCTACATCTTTTTGTTTTTCCTTGAGAGGAACGATATATGGCATTTGCGAGACTCTTTTCCTGAAATTCCGCTTATCTATAGGAAATCCAAGTAATGCTTCAAACAGTTTCTGCATTTGTGTTAATGTAAATTTATCAGGAAGAAGTTCAAAACCAACAGGATCAGTTATTACTTTCAACCGCAGCGCTTCCAGTGCCTTGTAAAATATCTGCTTATGATCAAAGGCCAGTTCCATTTCGGGGATAACATCAATCGGGAACCACTGAATCTTCCTGTCCTTCAGCGAAAGTGTCACTTTGGTGTTGTCAATCAACGAATAATAACCAACGGTTAAAATCCGGTCAGCAAATCCTTGATTGATATGTTTTAACCAAAGCTGATCTTTTTCCGAGGTTACCCTGTCTGTCCTCCCAAATGAATAGAACTGTTCGAGATAAATATTGTCCAGCCCTGTGAGGCCTTTCAATATCCGATAGGCTGCATCATCCAGATTTTCATCCTCAAATATATGATAGCCAGTAAGCGTATGGTCTTTTATTATTAATGTCCCGGTCTCAGGATCGGATAGTTCACGTTCAACAAGTAAAATATTAAGCTTCTCTAAATCGAATCCAAAAATTACACAATCAACAGAAATATTTGGTATAATTTTATGAAAAATCATTATAAATAAGAATATTAATTTTATATAAATACTTAGTGTACTTTTTATACTATGCAAATATAAAGTATTTCTTTTGAAAGGAACAAGAAATATTTTTTCATCTATAAAAATGAATAAAACATTAATTTTAGGTTTAAAACTCTTTGCAATGAATACCTATAGTTTTCCCTGGCGATCCCTGATATGGGTTACTATTTTTACAATAGCAATGGGATTTCTCGAAAGTGCGGTAGTAGTGTATATGAGAGCTCTTCTTTATCCGCACGGATTTAACTTCCCGATGGTACCAATTCCTCAAAATTTGGTTGTGACGGAAATTTTGCGTGAGGCAGCTACACTGATTATGTTGATAGGAATTGGAGTACTTGCGGGTAAAAACAAAATAAGCAGGTTTGCATGGTTTATTTATGCATTTGCTATTTGGGATATATTCTATTATGTATTCTTAAAGATGTTAATAAACTGGCCTGAATCTTTTATGACGTGGGATATTCTTTTTATGATTCCGACTGTTTGGATTGGGCCTGTGATTGCTCCGGTTATTATTTCTCTCAACATGATCTTCCTGGGCGTTATTATTGTTTTTTTTGATTCAGGAAAAAGAAAGGCTAACCCTAATGTCAGAGAATGGGTTCTGCTAATTGCTGGATCGATTGTATTGGTTGTCGCTTTCATATGGGATTATTCGTCCTTCCTGTTCAAATATTATGGTGTTACTCAATTGTGGTCAGTTTCGTCTACGGATATATTGAAGCTATCGAGCCATTACTCCCCCGTGAAATTTAACTGGTTCCTTTTTATTCTGGCTGAATTAATTA
>DATBXH010001114.1:0-2029 GCA_036514375.1 Bacteroidales bacterium
TCAAACTGCGTTCCAAATTCCGGCAAACCGATTTACAAAAACGATCTAAATCAAGTGGTTTGGTAAAATAGTCGCAGTCCAGGTTCATTAAAGTTAACCGTTGCAACACGGAAAGAATAGTAGCTGTTTGGATAATGATACCCAGACCGGGACGCCTTTCTCGAATACGCACTGCAAGTTGTAAACCATCAGTTTCGTGTGGTAAACGAACATCAATTATAGCCAGGTGCAAAGGTGTACCTGAAACAATATGCGACAAGGCTTCTTCACCATTACAGGCGTGAATAAGGTGCAACTTGTAATCACATAAAAATTCTTCTAATAGCAGAAAGCTGGCATCGTCATCTTCTACTACCAATACATTAAGATTCTCGAAAGGCAGGGCTTTTGTTACCATAAACTTAACATTTATGCCTGCCAGTCCCTGCAAGCGGTTAATATAAAAAGAAGCGTGGGACTGAACCTATCTGTTTGTGAGGTACTGGTATACCCTGAATGCAAATAAGTCCGCCCCACGCCATGACGTGAGCGTTCGACTTATTATTCCTGCATTCATAGAAAGTTACCAGTTTTCACAATCAAGAATAAAAGCTTACGCTTCGTTATTTTTTAGAATGTTACTCGTTTAGTTTTTACCTATATGTATGATTTTGGTTTGTGTACAAAAGTAGGGAATTTTTAGGGAAGGTGGATGTATTGTTCATAAATTGAACTTAATTAATTTCAAGATGTTGAATAATAGATTACAAAAAACGAGAACAGTTTTTTGCAAAATTTAAGATACAAAATGTAATTTTTGAAGTAAATTTACGTATACTTGACAACAAAACGAGCCACATAAAATATCAAAATTATGGGAGATTACGAAAAACGCTTGGAGGATTTGATTGCAAGCCACAAAATTGTTGTTGTTGCAAACAATGATAAAGAGGAAGAGGAAGAGCTACATGATTTTGTTAATAGATTTGTTAATATTGAGACACAGATAATTGACCCGTCTGTAAGGATAGCAAATAAGATTCTGGAACAAAACAGGGTCCCGGGTTTTAGGTTAAAAGTCAGAAAAAGTATTGATGAAAATAGCCCACGTCAGGTAGTACTTGTTGCATTTAATGACGAAAATAATGATAATCCTTTGAGAGAGGCTTATTTGTTATTTGAAGGGTTTAACAAGTCAAAGGTAGTAAGAATATTTGAAAACAATTCTCCTGACGAGGAAGAGGGTATTTCAATAAATGACCTTAATGAAGATGTAGTGAAACGCAAAATTCTACACTTTTTGGACAATAATGTCAAAGCCTTAGCGAAGTAGCATTAATGGGTACTTTCAGGATATTAAGCATAGATGGAGGGGGTATGAGAGGTATTATACCCCTTCAAATTTTAAAACGAATAGAACTTTTAACCGGGAAACCAATCTACAATTCATTTGATTTGATTGCCGGAACCTCCACTGGTGGACTTCTTGCATGTGCAATGACCCTGACAACCAAAGAAAGTGGGGAACGTTTATATACATTAGATGAGCTCGAGAATATTTATTTGCAACACGGACGCACCATCTTTCCAAAAAGGTTTTTAAAAAAACCTAAAGCTTTGTTTTTTCCTAAATACTCTCACAAAGGATTAGAATCTATACTTGAAAAATATCTTAAAGATTTTAGAATAGATGATTGTGTAAAACCTATCCTTGTTTCGTCTTATGATATAAAAAACAATATCCCTTTTTATTTCAGAAGCAGGGATATCTATCCAATCTCACCATCCTATAGTGTAAACAAAAATTATAAACTTAAAGATGTTTGCAGGGCAACATCTGCTGCACCTACATATTTCCCTACACATTATATGAGATGTCACTCAATTGAGACTGACGAAATGAGGTATAGAAATTTAATTGACGGTGGAGTGTTTGTTAATAATCCAGCATTATTATCTGTATTAGAGGCAATAAATCATAGAAATTTAGGAATATACAATGGGGATGGTAAAAAGGAGATTGATTATAAAAATATCTTTGTATTATCGT
>DATBXH010001115.1:0-4251 GCA_036514375.1 Bacteroidales bacterium
GAAAAAGGCTTTTGTAACAGGGGTATGTTCTTCCAGGAATATTGAGTTTATGCGTGTTATAAAGGCTGATCAGGTAATTGATTACAAGACAACCCGCATAGAAGATGTCGTTAAAGATGCTGATCTGGTATTTGATGCAGCGGGTGGAGACACCAAACCCGCGGGATGGAAGGTATTGAAACCCGGAGGTACTTTTGTCTCTATAACCGGAAAACCCGACACCAACGATCCGTCTTCCACAGGAAAAAATGCTGTGGGTTTTATTGTTACACCCAGCAAAGAACAACTTACCCAAATAGCTGCATTGATCGACGAAGGCTATGTAAAACCTGTAGTTTCAACCGTTCTACCTTTGTCTGATGCTGTTAAAGCACAGAATATGCTTCAACAAGCCCGGAACATCCGGGGGAAAATAGTACTGAAGGTAGTGTGATAATGGTCTTTACTTAGTATTATTCTGAGACTTAGCTGTCAGTTTTCATTTTTCCCTGTCAAAGGCATATTATTCTATCCATTTTGTCGATAGAAGTGAGCGTTTTGTATATTTGGTTTTCAATAGTTTGGAAAGAAAAACATCTTTGTTGATGAATTTCCTTTTGTGTAAGATATAACGGAAACAAACTACATAAACCAAAATACAATGATACAAGTTGAAAATGTTAGTAAAACTTTTAAAGTAACTAAACAGCTGAAAAAGGAACTTGGTATTCAGCAGGATTATGTTAATGCTGTAAACAATGTCAGTTTCGAATGCAAACCCGGACGAATATTTTCGTTGCTTGGGCCCAATGGAGCCGGAAAGACTACTATTTTGCGAATGATCGCTACCATATTAAAGCCTTCATCAGGAAGCATTACGGTAGCCGGCTTTAATACATCCTCTGAAGATCATAAAGTAAGGCAGAAAATTGGTTTCATCACCGGATCGACAGGTTTGTATGAACGGCTTACGACCAATGAGCTGGTTAAATATTTTGCCGATTTAAACGGAGTAGACAAAACTACTTTTGAACAAAGAAAGCAGGAGCTTTATAAAACATTAGGAATTGAAGGATTTGCCAATAAAAAAATTGGTCAGTTGTCATCCGGGATGAAACAAAAAGTATCCCTGGTACGAACCATGATTCACGATCCTCAGGTGGTTGTGTTTGATGAACCTACTTCAGGCCTTGATGTGATTGCTGCAAAGAATATTATTGAGCTGATCAGGCAATGTAAAATTGATAACCGTACCGTCATTTTCTCATCGCATATTATGAGCGAAGTTGAGCTGCTTTGTGACGATTTAATGATCATGCATAAAGGTTCGGTCATTTTTAACGGAACCATGGATCATTTCAAAAATCAGATGACCACCCGAAACCTGACCGAAGAATTTATTCATCTTATTGAACAACAGAAAAATTAATCTAAAATCCTGAAATCAATGAAAAACACCACAATAATTATCCGTAAAGAAATGAAGGATCTCCTGCGGGAGAAACGGACGTTAATTACATCCATTGTGATCCCTATTCTGATTTTCCCCATTTTATTTACTATCATGGGAAGCCTCATGTCCAAGCAAATAAAAAAAGAACAGCAAAAAGCGCTTAATGTTGGGGTTAATGATAACGGGAATGCAACAGCTTTATTAAAACTTTTTGAAGACCGGAAGGATATTAAAATTACGAAGTATGCTAATGCGGATCAATTCGACACACTAATCCAGTCCGGAAAACTGGATGGTGCGATGATCATTAGTCACGGTTTTGATTCCAGCCTCAGTTCCATGAAAACGGGTGTGATTACGTTACGATATAAATCAGCCAACTGGGGGGTAAAAGACAGAATGACGGAAATTATCGAAGCTTATAAAAAAGAGATACTTAAAGAGCGTTTAGCAAAACTTTCGATCGAGGAGGCGACTGTAAACCCTGTAGACATTAGAATACGGGATATTTCTACAGTCCGGCAAAAATTGGGTAATTCCATTGGCGGTACTATTCCTTATATTTTTATTATTTTCAGTTTTATAGGATGCATGTATCCTGCCATCGATTTATTTACCAACGAGAAGGAACGAGGTACACTGGAAACCATATTAGTCACGCCCGCACACCGTTTGGAAATTCTGTTTGGTAAAATGACCGTTGTTTCTGTCATTGGATTTCTTTCGGCCTTGCTATCCGTTGTTGGTCTGTCCTTCGGATTAAAGCAGTTCTCAAGAGGGTTGCCTGTTGATTTTTTAGGGTCTCTCACCAATATCATCGACCCCGGAAATGTTACCCTGTTGTTATTGCTGATGATTCCTATGGTCATATTCTTCGCCGGTATTTTAACATTGGTTACAACGTATGCCAAATCATATAAGGAAGCACAAAGCATTATTTCACCTTTAACATTTATTGTTCTTCTTCCGGCTATAATTGGGATGATGCCTGGTGTTGAACTAAACCCAATTACAGCAATCATTCCCATAACGAATATTTCGTTGGCTACCAAGGAAATCATAGCTGGCACTATTAATTATTCGCTTTACGGATTGGCTTTTGGTTCTCTGTTGGTGTATGCAGGCCTGAGTGTTTTAGCTGCATCGTGGTGGTTCAGGCAGGAGAGCAATATTATTAAAGCTTAGAAATGCTAAACTTTGTTAAAAAACTGCTTTAAAATAAGTTGGGCCCTTGTTTTTATTGTATTTTTACATCCTATAGTTAACCAGTAAGGTGTTCGATATGAATAGGATTAGTATTGGCAAGGCGGTATTTGGAGCAGTTTTATTCTTTTCTCATATAGTAAATTCAAGCGGTTCTTATCTGAGAGATACAATTCCCTCAAGTGCATCCGTTCCGGGCGACAAGCAAGGTGGTTATACAGCATTGCTTTCAAAGGGTTTTTCGCTGATTTCATCAGATAGTATGAGGGAAGGGATAAAGTGTCTGATCGCCGGATTTAACATGAAGAATGAGCAGGATAAAAGCGATCGTATTGCAGATATCAGTAATAACGAATTCATGGCTATTTTAAATATTTTGAATTCGGGCAAGCTCACTGACGAGGAAAGACAAATTGGTTATCGTGTTATAAAAGAAACGGCTTCGGATGGTTATCCAAAAGAAGAAGGGAATCTGGACAAATTTTTGGCCAAATATCCCAGGTCAGTTTTCGGGAAACGACTTAAATTGTTATACATGGTTGATAAATCGACCACGGAAACTTTGGACGCCTATGTTTCCAAACTTCTTCAGCTGGATTCAA
Source organism: Bacteroidales bacterium (assembly GCA_036514375.1). Taxonomy (GTDB): domain Bacteria; phylum Bacteroidota; class Bacteroidia; order Bacteroidales; family JAAUTT01; genus JAAUTT01. The sequence goes on from DATBXH010001115.1 coordinate 3,238, forward strand.
CCATTGTAAGTGCGAACCTTTTTAAAGGCAGGTTGCTAAGCATACGCGGTAAGTTTGATAAAAGCATTCATTATTTTACTACAGCAATACATTATTATCCCACTTATGCTTTGGCTTTTTATCTGAGAGCCACCAGCTACGAGGGTCTGGAAAAGAATAACGAAGCTCTGAATGATTATAATGCGGCTATTGATCTGTATCCTGACTATTTTGACGCATATAACAACAGGGGTAACGTTAAAAGTAAGCTTGGGTTATACAGCGATGCTCTTGTGGATTACAGGAAAGCAATTGAGTTAAAGTCTGATGTTGATTATCCGTATACGAATATATCATTAGTATTCAGGCAACTGAATATGCCTGACAGTGCATTGGTTTACCTGCAGGATGCTCTGGACTTAAATCCCCGAAATGCTAAAGTATACAACAGCATGGGTGAAGTTTACCTGGCCAGTAGAGATTATGGTAGTGCAGTCTCCAATTTTACAAAAAGCATAAATATTGATCCTGATGATAAGATGGCGTATATTTGGCGTGGCGATGCTTATCTGTTTGATAATAAAGAGGAGCAGGCACTTCAGGATTATGAAAAAGCTATTACCATTGATAAAGACAATGCTTATGCCCTGATGAGAATCGGTGATTGTTTTTACAAGCAGAAAGACTATATAAAGGCAATCGATTATTACGATAAATCTGAGAAAATTTATCCTTCAAACCTTTACCTTCTTGTTACCAAGGGATTATGTTACAATCAAATTGGAAAGAATAATGAGGCCAGGGAAAGCCTTACGAAGGCTGTAACTATCGATTCAACCAGTTCCCCGGCACTGGGAAACTTAGGATGGGTTTATTACTGTCTCGGCGACTACGAGAAATGTATTACATATTCGCAGAGAGCCATCAGGTATCAGAAGGATGCATATTATGCGATGTTTAATATAGCGCTTTCTACGTTGCGGATGGGTAAATATGAGGAATCCGTAGAACTTTATAAGAAATATATCGCTTTCA
>DATBXH010001116.1:0-2682 GCA_036514375.1 Bacteroidales bacterium
CTTTCGACGCAACCCTGTTCATCACCTATCTCATGATGGTTCGTGCGTCGGATAAATCATTTTCTTACTCATTCTCTACAATTATGGAACCCATACTGGGTTCTTTCCCTTCAGCTAACTAAGGTGTGGGGTATGTGAGCGTGATTAACCATATGCACACTTCCTTCACACTCAAACTCAAACTCACACCCAAATTACACCCACACTCACACCTTTATCTGGAATATTTCTTTAAAGAGATAATAAAACATGACGAAGCCAAGAAGGTCTTTTAAAGCGTTAAGGCCACGCTGGACATTGTTCTTTGCCGATTGCAGGTTGATCCCCATAATTTCGGCTATCTGCATATATTCAAGATCTTCGAAGTATCTGAGATAAATAGCTTCCCGTTGCTTTGCCGATAACCGGTTTAACGCCTGAATTACTTTGTTGCGGCGGTCCTCCTCAATCTGATGCTGTATATAATAATCTTCCGGCGAAAATTCCACCTTAATATTTTCTTCAACCTCCACCTTATCCGTTTGATAATATTTAAGCTGAAGGTAATTCAGCAATTGATGACGCAATCCTTTTAACAAATAAGGTTTTATACTTTTAATCGCCGAAAGATCGATGTTGTTCCGCCATATCCTGAAAAATAGTTCCTGGATGGCATCTTTAACCAATTCGCTATCGTTAACGACCTTCATGCCATAATTATAAAGCGAATCAAAATGGTGTTTGAAAGCCATCGTGTGGGCTTCTTCAATGTCATGGTAGTCGTTAGAGTGCATTTCGTTACTTGTTTCAAATCTGTGTAATTATATGGAAGCTGATTCTCTTTTTCATAAGAATTCATTCTGTTGTTCAACGTGTCAGCGTATGATTCAGTTATTTGTTTTCTCAAAAATAAGATTTAAAAGCCACAATACGTTAACAATGAGATTTTTTTATTTATCATGCACTTGCATATCTTAATCCAATCCATTACTTTTAAAACTGTTAAACCTAAATTAAAAAACATGAGAACAAATCCTAAAAACCGCCTTTTGGTACCGCTTGCTTTACTTATTCTTTTGGGTTGCAGTAATAAAGCCGCAGAAGAAAAGAGAATTAAAGATTGTTTGTATAAAGATGAAGCAATGAAGGATTCCATTGCGAAAGTAGAAGCTGCCGCAGTAGCAGAGGCAAGAACTAAACAAGACTCTCTTACCCTGGCAGACAATTTGAATTCCAAAACCAATACACCCAAGGACAGGGATTTTATTAAAACGGCTACTGTTAAATTCCGGGTGAATAACGTTCCGAGAGCCACCGAGAGAATCGAAGATATTACGGCTAAATTCGGAGGTTATGTGAAATCGTCGAACCTGGTAAACCGACAGGAGAATTACTCCAGGGATGCGATCAGCAAGGATTCCGCATTAATCCGAAAGCAAATCACGGTTGAAAATAGTATGGTCCTACGGGTTCCGAATGAAAAGCTTGATAGCGTGCTCAGGGCCATGAATCCTCTGATCAGTTTCCTCGATTTCCGGACGTATAACATGGATGATGTTACCTACCGGATGTGGCGAAATTTAAAAGATGTGGCCAGATTTAAGAAATATGAACAACGACAATCATCGCATATCGATAATAAGCCTTCCAAGCTGAAAGAAACCACTGCTGCGGAAGATAACCTGCTTGATAAACAGCGTCAGTCCGATGAATCGCAGGGCAGCAACCTTGATTTAATGGACCAAGTGAAGTATTGCACGGTTACCCTCAATATTTATCAAAAACCCCTCATCATAAAGGAAGTAGAGGCTAATTTTGACAGCTTTACGGGTTACAAACCGGGATTTTTTACCAGGTTAAGGGATTCAATTACTTTCGGTTGGCAGATACTGGAGGAAATTGTGTTGTTCATCTTTAACCTGTGGAGTATTATTGGACTACTGATTCTTGCGTGGCTGATGTTCCGGATATTCATCAAACCGAAGACTAAAACAGAACAGTAATTTTGGCATAGGTAGGGTCGTGAAGGGATCGACCTGCCTATTAATTGCCCCGACTTTTAAGTCGGGGACCAAAAATGAAAATGTTTTTTTCGGCGCACGAATACCCATTGTTCAGGGAATCTTCTATCATGCGCCGAAATATACTGCCATTACATAGATGGTTGCCTTTCGACGCAATCATATTTTATAGCTTTTCCATTAATTATTCGTGCGTCGAATAAAACTATCATTGTCCAGATCCCCGACATAAATGTCGGGGCAATTAATAGGCAACTATTGTTGTGTCAGATGCATTTTTTTCAAGTTAGTCAGGATTTTTTTCATGTCAGATGTCATCTTTTTCAAATTTGATCGCACTTTTTTTATGTTTGATTCAATTTTTTTCAAACTTGATCGCATCTTTTTTACTTTAGATGCCATTTTTTTCACATTTGAGTCATCTTTTTCATATTTGATTGCATCTTTTTTACTTTTGAATCATCTTTTTCATATTTGATGCCATCTTTTTTACTTTTGATTCATTTTTTCCACGTTTGATCGTATCTTTTTTACATTTGACATCATTTTTTGTCATTTAATGCTTCCCGTGAATCTTGTGGGTTTATTCGGGATCCGATCGATATCATATGTTTGGGGTCTGATTTGAAATAGGATAGATCAGGACTTAATTATCATCGATAACACGGCCAGATCCGGGAAT
>DATBXH010001117.1:0-2158 GCA_036514375.1 Bacteroidales bacterium
GGACTTTTATTAAAACTTCCACTTCCGCTGTTTTCCGGTACCACTACAAATTGGTCGCCTGGTGCGCTGATTTCTCCTTATGTTAATGTGGGTTCAATTAGGAACAGAGGCTTCGATTTTAGTATTAGCTCAACCAATATAGATAACAAAAATTTTATATGGAAAACTGATTTTACGGTTTCACACAATGCTAATAAAATATTGAGTTTGGGGTCCGGTGGTGACGCTGCCAATTTGAGTCAATCGGATGGTGGGTATGTAGTAGAAAAAAGCGTTGTAGGTCAACCTATAGGCTCATTTTACGGATACGTGTTCGATGGGGTTTTCGCTACGGCAAGCGATTTCAAAACGCATGCTTTACCGGTTGACCAGAATGGTAACCCCCGGACTATTTCCTCCGCAGGTGGCGGAATATGGTATGGCGACCATATGTATAAAGATTTGAATGGCGACGGTGTTATCAATACAAAAGACCAGAAATTTTTAGGTTCACCATTGCCTAAGGTTCAGTTTGGGTTTAATAACTCTTTTTCCTATAAAAACTTCGACTTGAATATCTTCTTTTCGGCAAGTGTGGGGAATAAAGTATATAACCAATTAGCAAAGTCTCAAACAACTCCTCAAAACAACACTACCTATTTTACTTCGGTCATGGATTATGCAAAATTAGCGTTGATTAATCCTGATGCGCCGGCTACTGATGTGAATAATGTGTATGTTACAAATCCCAATACTAAAATAGTGGGGTTGAGAAATGACAATACCAATGAAAATCTGCGTCCCAGCGACTTGTATATTGAGGATGGTTCCTTTTTGCGTTGCAAAAACATTACACTCGGATATAGATTGCCGGAAAATATAATGAAAAAAGTACATATAAAGTCGTTACGGTTATATGTTACCGTAACTAATGCTTTTCTCATTACAAAATACAGTGGAATGGACCCTGAAATAGGTTCCTGGAACCCGCTTCAGGCCGGATGGGATAACGGATATTATCCGCAGCCGAGGGTTTATACTTTTGGTTTTAATCTAGCATTATAATATGATGAAACCCATTCTGTCCTGACAGGATGAGTTTTAAGTAACTAAAAAATATTTAAACATGAAATTATTAAATAAAATACTAATACTGATGCTATTTGCAACGGCTATTGCCGGATGCAGCAAAAGTTTTTTAGATCGTCCTTCCGAATCGCAAATAAGTTCAAATAATTTTTATCAAACGAAAGAAGATTTGCGATTGGCTACCGCCAGTCTATATGGCGGAGGAACCTGGGGAAATTGGAATTACAATGCTTACCTGCCACTTGGGGATATGTTATCGGGCAATATGTATTACAACTGGTATGGAGATTTTGTTCAACTTGCTACCCGTACAATTACCGCCCAAAACCAAGTGATGCAAGCTGGCTGGACAGGGCTGTATAATACAGTAGGTCAGTGCAACACCGCCATCAACGGGATTGATCAATATGCATCTTCCGGCATAGCTGCAAGCGATAAAAATGCTGCTATTGCCGAGGCAAGATTTATCAGAGCCATCGCTTATTATAATTTAGCAATAGTTTGGGGTGCAATTCCTATTATTGAAGATAATACTAAACTAATAAAAGATCCGTTGATCAAACGGAATATACTATCTGACGTATATAAATTTATTGTCAGCGATTTAACGTTTGCAGCACAAAATCTTCCTGCCACCGATGTTAAAGGCAGAGTAACCACCTGGTCTGCACAAGGTATGTTAAGCAAAGTTTATTTAACCTTATCAGGTTTGGGGCAGACCGATGGAACACGCAAACAGGCATTGCTAGACAGCGCTAAACTATACGCAGGTAATGTTTGTAAAAATAGTGGATTGTCATTGCTCACGAGCTATTACGATTTATTCCGCTCGCAATACAATGACAATCCCGAAGCGTTATTCGCACTGCAATGGGCTACCGTAGATGATTGGGAGTTGGGCAATTTATTGCAACACTATGCACCCTCCAATGATATCGTGCCTCAAAAAACAGGCGCATGGACGCCATTGGCCCCAACCTACGGTTTATATCAGCTTTATTCTGCTAAAGACACTGTAAGGCGTAAAGCCACTTTTATGATTAACGGCGATTATTATCCTGAATTAAATGCAGCAGGAGGTGGTTACACA
>DATBXH010001118.1:0-6011 GCA_036514375.1 Bacteroidales bacterium
TGTATTTTTAACTTTTATTTTCACAGGGAAAGGTTGCGAACAAACCTGATTTGGGATATCAATACTGTCTAATGCTAAATCATCTACATAGAAGTATATGTGTACTGTGTCGCGGTCGGTACATCCGTTTACATCAGTAACCGTCACATCGTATGTATTATCCGAACTTTTATGTGTTTGGGTAATGGTATACGTAGAATCTGTGGAATTGTCCTGCCATACATAAGCCGAATAATTGCTTCCGGGCGTTAGTTTATAATCCAGGGCATGAACAATATTATCTTTCCCCAGGTCGATAACAGGATTGCTGAATACTTTTACAACATTCAGGACACTGTCATTTTCCCTGCGCATATCATTTGCTACGGTTGCTTTTATCCAGAAGTTATAGGTACCAGGCAGATGAATGTCTTCCTTACTTGTGAATGTATAGGTCAGAGAATCGCCTGGATTTAGGTTACCTGCCAACGATAAAGACTCAGTGACGGGAGTACCGCTATTTAATGAATAGCTCATCACCGGATTCTCCGTTGTTTTTATTGTATCACTTCCGTTATTCATAAGCTTGACAGAGATTGTGCTTAAGCCGGATTTTGTACAGAACGAAAGCGGACTGATGACCCGTTTAATGGCCAGGTCGTGAATAGCCAGCATCACATTTATAGAATCGCTGGTTTGACAGAGGTTCGAATTGGTAACTGTTACTTTGTATTTGCCACTGGTTGTTACTACCAATGAATCCTTATCCGATCCGTCATTCCACAGATACTGTGTATATCCTGCAGGAGCATGTAAGGTATAGCTAAGCTGTTTTTTGTACACATCCGGACCAAGATCCATGGTTGGGTAACCATAAATCTGGAACGAATTAACAGTTGAGTCATTGGAATATTCAATATCATTGGACAAGGCCGTACCAGCCATGAAGGTATAGAAGTCCGCTACCGACAAGTCTACCATATTATTCAGCGTTACGGTAATACTGTCTCCGGGAGCCAGTTTATTAATCAATGTATAACTGTCGCTAACCAGGGTTCCGGTTACAGCGCCTTTGGTTAACCTCGTTTTTACGGGTATTACCATACCGCTTCGTACCGTATCGGTTCCAAAATTCTTGATCCTCACCGTTGGTTTAAAGGTGGTGCTGTAGCCGCATATGGTGACAGGCTCCAGTATTTTGCTGATACCAACATCCGATTTCAATAACTTGAAGTTTACGGTATCATAAGTGATACAACCGTTCCCTGGAGTATTATCGGTTACCGTAAGGTGGAAGTCACCGGTACGGACCTGTGCCCCGTTTTTAACATTAACCGAGTATGTGGTCGAAACGGTAGAGCCACTATACTCCCAGGAATATGTATAATTGGTACCCTGGTACGCCTTAATCTGAACCGTATCGGGTGATGCAGAGTAAACCGTATCGGGCAGGTTGGTAATCGGATTTTGTTTGATATTGATATTGATGGAATCGGCATCGTTATTCGCAGCACTGTAAAAATGCGGATCCTTTTCTATCATCGTGTACGCCTTTATTTTATGTGTCCCAACAGCTACAATGTTCACCCGTTTTTTCATGGTAAAACCCTGGGTGGCATTGGCATCGAGAGATGAAGTTAATTTAAAGGTATCGATTACCGCAGCCTGGTTGTCTACCTTAACACCAATAATAATGGTGTCATTCGCATGCATATTTCGTATTCCGAAGTTTTTAACCTTTACCTGTACGGTTCCGTCTTTTTCGTATTGACAATAATTAGCACCATCTGTAAGGTTGTCGATGGTGGTAACACCAACGTCAAATGGGGCGTTCATTACTCTGAAAACATCAAAGGCAAAACCATCGGTACGAAAAACTGTTGAAGAATCGGATTTAAAGTTGAACCTGAATCGCACGTTATTTTTGTTGGCAATTTCGGAAACAATTCTTCTGTCCTGCTCCCAATATTGCGTTCCATTGTTTTGCGATTGCCCTGTCCATCCATATAATCCGTGAAATGCGTGGATTGTATCATTGTACCAGGACCATGAGTAAGGATTCGCAATTTTTGATAAATACGTCCAGGTGTTTCCACCGTCAAGCGAATATTCAATTTTTGTTCCGTCTATTTTTGCCGAAGTAACGTAACTACTCCTGAAATCCATAATTGGTATGGAATCGCCTGTTATATTAAAACATGGGCTTTCTACATAAGAGTTTTCATATGGTAGGAAATAACCTGACCAGTTTGTTTGCCAGCACTGGGTACCTTCCGGAGCAAAATTAATGTAACTGCCTCCGGGAGCTCCCTGTGCCCATGAAGAATTTAGTCCATTAGCTGTCCAGAAACTGGTATCTTTTTCAAAACCGTTCTGGTATGGGAGAGTATATGTTGGCACAGAGGTCAACGAATAAGTAATACTGTCATTATCCGGATAATTATCACCAGGATATGCAGTCTTAATAATTACATCATAGATTTTAGCCTTACTAAGATCCTTTGGTGTTGTAAACGTATAATCCAGGGTATTGTCTACACTGATTGGACCTGGGATGGTTTCTGTCGTCCAGGTATTTCCGCCATCAATCGAAAGTTTGATGGGGATATTGGTTAATGTTTTGGGCCCTGTATTTTTAACGGTCACTTTAAAATGTTCGCTATTTGTTAAACCACAGGAACTGTTGGGCCCGAGATAATTTGTAACAGCAGCATCCCATTTAACACTATCGCCGGTAAAAAATACATTATCAATATTCCATCCCGTATACTGATAAATATTAGTTGGTCCCAGTCTGTATCTGATCCGGAAATTTTTTCGGTCAAAAAGTGATTTTGTATAGGGTATAGAATCAAGGTTCCAACTGCTTTCCACGATAGTGGTTCGGTCATTATTCCAAAATGTTACCCAATTATTACTGCCGGCATATTTAATGTCGATAGAGGCTGAATCCATCCCAAAAACGTTTAGCCAGCGGTAAAAACTGAAATGTACATTTTTGAAATATTTTGCCATTATTAACGGTGAAGTCGCCGTATCTGCCGTTGCATAGGTAAGTCCTGTTGCATAAAGTCCGTCACCAGTGAGATCATTACCGATAACCATTGATCCTGAATATGCTTTGGTCGGATCTGGGTATCCCATTGTTCCGCCTTTGCCAAGAGGCGCTGCACGTTGAAAATCTCCCTTGAGCCCCCATCCTTTATCGTTTTCAAAATCATCCCAGAATATAGTCTGTTTTATGATACGGTTTCCAGAAGGTGATTGATTCGTTGATGGAAAAGTCCCTTCATTGGTAACAATATCATTTGTTGAAATGCTTGCGTCAAGGATGTTCCCGGGATTGGCATTGGACTTGACATCATACGTAATCCAATAATAATTTTCACCTGTTTCAAGATTACGTGTTAACCCTGAAAAGGTGACCTTACCTGATGAAAAGGTCCCATTGCCAACCAAAACCGGTGACATGAAAACAGAGTCATTCGTATAATAAAGTTTTACGTTAGCCACATCGCCTGCATCGGAAGTATTGCCTGAAGTAACGGTAAAAGAATTCAAAGTAACGGAGTTAGTATTTCCTTTAACCCTGAAATTGACCCGTAAAATAGGATTATCGGTAGAACTTTGGGGAGCGAAATTGGTATTGGGTTGTGTTATTTCTATACTATTGATTGAGCGATTGGCAGATAATGTTTCGAATATAACAACACTGTCCACGCAAACTCCCCAGCCATAGTTTGCATATCCTCTAAACCCTAGATTGACATTTTTTCCTATAATGGCATCGGGGAGCACAATCTGCCTTTTAACCCAGGTACCATCGTCCGGTGTTGCCAACTGATAGCCTTTCAGGTACCGCCAAGTTGTATCTGGCAGTGATTGGTAATAAATACTCATGGTATCCTGTTTTCCACCTGCTATTAATGGATTGTACATTTGGGCGTGGTAAAAAACCAGCAATGGCTTTACGGCTAATGTCAAATCGATAGGCTTAATATGGCTTAACATGCTTGAGTGCCAGTATATATCCCCAACGGCAAATCTGGCATTTGTTTTGCCGGATTTTGCTGCACTTGGATTGCCAGTTCCTGGAACATTGTCGTTTGTGCCATATCCCCCCTGGTGGAGTAACCAGTTTACCTTACCCGAATCATAATATCTTATGGTCCACCCATATGGAGTTCCATTCGTATTTGCTTTTTCGAAATTTTCAGTAAAATATTTCTGCCAGATAGTTATTTGTTTTGTTGGTAATTGTTCGGTAGCAGGATAAAACAAACTATTGATCGTTATTCCTCCTGAACGGATGGAAGTATTTAGATAATGGCCGGCTTTGGATGTTTTGGAAAGGTCGAGTACTACCCAGAAATAATTTGTTCCGGTATCCAGGTTAAACGTTAGGTTGTTAAAAGTAACGGAATCCTTATGAAATTTTTTACGTTTGGCTAGTAAAGAAACAATATCACTTGAATAATCGGCAAAGGAAAACCGGTTGTTTTTGCCCGTATAATAAACAGCCACGCTATCGATGTCTGTGCTATCCTGGCATAACGATTTAATAACCAAACTCTCTAGTGTTAAATTGTCGGCCGTACCTGTATTGATATTCATTTTTAATACAGGCTGATTGGCCATGCCCTGAATGGCAAATGTGTCTAGGTTGGTGATTGTAATGGTCGGCGTCTGGGCTTTTATCATTTGCATACTTGTAAGTATAGCTAACGATAAATAAATGAGTAATTTTTTCTTCATACCAATTGCTTTATTTTGTGTTTTCATAATGGATTTCCAGGTGTACCTCATAAAAATGGGATGAAATGACAGATTATCGTGTATTACTTTAAGAATAGACCGTTAGGTACTTAGCTGCCTGAAATTCACCCTGCATTTACTTCCTGCCTGCTTTTACGGTTTTATTAATTTGTTGGTTTCAAAAAACTTTGATTTGTGCAGTTTAAGGAGGTAGATTTTTCTACAAATGAAATCATAAAGGCCTTCGATTTGAAGGCGGGGCAAGCGCATTTAAATTACCTTTGGCTTAAGCCAAATTAAATTTTTAAATGCGTTTGCCCTCTCGGGATATCTTCTCAAAAAAAGGTTTTTTCCGACCATAAAAAACTTTTTTATGGTCGGAAGTAAAACTTTTACGTAGATAATCCCCATATTTTCGATCGCAAAATTTTCCTTATGATTAGAAAAATCTCTTTTATGATAAGAAAAAATGTTTTTATGGTTGTAAATTCTTTTTTTACAACCGTAAAAATCTTTGATACGATCGTAACTATCTTTTTTATGATCGAAAAAATATTTTTTATGATCATGAAAAATATTTTTCCGATCAGAAGGACCACGGATACGATCATAAAAATAAATTTTATCCTTTCCTGCCATTCATCTATAAAAGGATTAAACATTGAGTTCTATCCGAAAAGTCCAAAATTCAATGATTTTCATCTGTTCTCTTTTTTTGCTTGCATCAAAGGAAGTGTCTTTGACCAAAATAACCAGCACTATTTTTGAAATGGTATTAAAATTTTGCGCAGCATATCCTTTTCGTTTTCTGGAATATTCTTCCCTAATGGTTACATCAAGCGACCAATAGAGTTTGTTTTTTATTGTCCAATGACTTCTTACCCATTAATCCCCGGACACAGGTGAAGCTGTTAAGTCCTAATTGCTCAATTCAGGCTTTGACTAACTCCGTCCTTTAGGATGGTGAAAATGAAGAAGCAGAAGCAATGGCTTTAGCCCTGATAGTATAGATTCCAGGGGCTAAAGCCCTAAGATTTTGGATTGCTTATTTCTACGGCATAAATGCCGCAGTTAGTCAATAACTCTCAGATTTTAACGGCTCTGGCCGTGCTGGGGGATTAGAAGACATTCAGGAGCAAAGGCCAGCCGCAAATTTTCGAATATTTTGGAAAGTAAGTCTATTTTGTTAAATTCGTTAAACCGTCTTATTTTAAAATATAACTAAACAATTAAGTCTGAAACAACGATTAAGTTCAATATTCATAATATATTAATTA
>DATBXH010001119.1:0-4081 GCA_036514375.1 Bacteroidales bacterium
AAATGCCTCAAGATGATTTTCTAAATCGGGATTATCCCAACTAAAGCAAATAGTTCGCCTCTTTCATCGGCTCCTATTGCTTAATTTGGGTTAATAGTTTGTGAATCCATGGTACTTTTAAAAATAGTAATATTTGGATAAATTGCTTTAAGCTGTACTACTTTCTCTGTCCATTCTTTATTGATACTGGGTGGAACATGCATAATGATTATATATTTTGGGTTTAATGTGGTCATAATATATTTTAAATCCGATTGTCCTGAATTAAAAAGTTCATAATACAGAAAAGCCACATCTATCTTATCTGTCCATTTTCCGTTCTTTGCGATGTAATCCTGAAGATTATTTAACTTGATATCTCCCGAATGAAAAATTTTAATACCATCCAAATCGAAATAGAAACCAATATTATACATATATTCTTCCAAATCAATATCATTTTTATAAAAAGACATATGTTTCAATCCTAACACTTTGACAGGAATTGTGCCAATCATCTGTGAAATACTTTGATTTATTTCCGGTGTTATCTCGCAAAACTGCTTTTTCAACTGAACAAACCCAAATTGTTCCCCATCAATAAATACCAGTGAAGGTTTGCTCGTAACCAGTTTTACCTTTGGATGTGTTTTGAGATAGTCATTAATCAACTTAGAATCACAATGATCTTTGTGATAATGTGTCAAAAAACAAAGGTTGACACTATCAAAGGGAACTATATCATTCATTATATCGTTGGTAACTTCTTTTGATGGAATCGCAAAATAATCATATCCATCTGAAAACAAGGCGTCAATCAGTACTTTCTTTGAGAAAGTTTTTAATAAAAATCCTTCGTTTGCCACGTAAGTAATCTGCAAATTATTATCAAAATTTTGTGAGAACGATTGATTTATATTAAAAATGGACAGATAAAGAAAAATTAAAAAAGTTGCTCTCATTAATAGATGTTTAAAGTTAATATTCACATTAATTTGCTCGTTATAGTCGTTTCTTGGGTTGCTTTATATTTGTTTTTTTAATATCCTGTCTTCATAGTAAACTCCTTAATGATCTTAATTAATTCGTCCGGTTTACTAATCATAGGCAAATGGCCGGAATTTATTTCTATCACTGTCTCTGGCTTTAAATTATAAATGGCTTTCTCCTGCAACTGTACCCCGAAAGCAGCATCATTTGTCAGTTTTATATAAAGTTTTGGTATATCCGGAAAATCATATGTTATTTTTTGTTCATAAATCGAACGGGATTCTGGTGTAAATCGCCTGAAAACTTCATCTGCCTGCTCCTTAGACAAATCATTGCACAAGCCTTTTCTAATGACAGTCTCCGGAGGTCTGGTCCCAAGTATTCTATACAAACACTTCATCAGTATTCTACCAATCCAAGGGAAAGAAGATAGAAAACTCTCACCACTTTTTGGTATGGAAGCACTAATTGCAACAAAACCTGTCAGTTTAGGTGAAATCTTTTTAAAAGTATCAAGTGCTATGACCCCACCAATTGAATGAGCAATAATAATAACTTTATCACATTGCCAATTATTAATCTTGGTGCACAAAATGTCAGAATAATCATGAATTGTCAGGTCTTTCGTGTTTTTTAAATCATTGTCTCGTCCGGGATAATCTAAAAATAAACAAGGAATATTAAAAGAACGAGAAATGTCTTTCCATATCCAAGTCCCTAATCCTGCACCATACATAAAAACTAATCCGAATTTAGAATCTTTTTCCATTGTCATAAAATAAAAGGTTTAACACTTAAATTGACAATGATAATTATCATTAGTGACAACCCTATGTCAATAGGTAAATTGTTGCCGCTGTTCAGCATTACACACAACGTGCGGCATATGTTTTGTTGGGGCGGTTCGGAGCGTTTTCTTATCCCATATTAGAAATTTTATTTGGAACAGAAACCTTGGACTTAGTAACTCGACCCCAATAAAATATATGCATTGTTATGCCCTGTTATTATTTTATCCATTGCAATTCAATATATTTTGTACAATCATCTTTCATATCACTGAAACTATCAAGTAGAATAGCTGAACCTCCATCTTTGACAATTTCCTTGACTGTCATATAAGTTTCTTCGGCTCCTTTCGGATCCTGTCCAACCAAATCAAATATAATGTCTTTTGTTTCTGATAAGGTAGCATATAGACTTAGCATTTTTCTTGGATTACCTGCAAGTGTATTAACTTTTGTCTTTTTAGTTATCCATTTGGTCTCATAAATTTTCGTTGCAAAATTGCTATTCAGGTTGGCTTTCTTCTTTAAATACTCACCAACTGTGACGGGGAAAAACATTCGCCTAATTTCAGGTTCAATAAAATATTCAACAAATTTCATTGGTTTATGAACCTTAACATTCTCATTGGTTGTCTTACCAGTGAAAATGTCTTTTAGAAACATTTCTGTTTCATAAAAATGTTGTCCATTAAATAAATACAAAACAACAATCTCTCCGGCATTTAAATCAAATGGAGGTATGAAAAACTTATTTGTCCTAATTCCTTTGTTCTCAACTATCATTGGAGGTAGTTTTATAATTGGCCCCAACAATTATATAAATGTATATAGCGTTTATTTTTCTTTTTTTGGAGTAATACCCGCAATACTTCGTTTATATCCCATTTATCAGCATGCTGATATTTATTATAGATTTCGTTGCGTGTCAATTCTTTCTTCATAACAGTTAGCGTTGCATGTAATGTTGTTCGTTGTCAATTGGTTTTCGCCACCCAAGTTATGAAAAAGTCGGATTGGGTGAACAGTATCTTCGCGACTTTTATGCACAGGGTGAGCTAATTATTTTTGAAAGCCGGAGGTTTGCCGCGTTTTCCCAACTAAACTGTAAATATTATATCAGACGGAGAATGAATTGGCCGGAGGCCTGATTAAAGCAACGTAGCGGGACGCTACGCTGAGCAGCAGGTACAACCATTTAATTTACAACTGTCACGCCTATTTTGTATATACACTGTTGGGGCACGTTTACTCAGTCTTTATCTCATAGATTAAGTCAAATCTTTGAAAATACATATTCGAAATCTTTATAATGTGATTGGCAAAATAAAGTCCAGGAAAATCATTTAGTAAATCTTCCAAATGAGGAATTCCATATCCATTAGCTTTATCTTTAATTTCTCCTGAACTATTACCATCGCTCGTAAAAACATAATATCTGCATCCATATCCTGGTATCCTAAGTTGATGGTCAACAATTAATCCTTTAAAGAAAAAACGATTAAAGGCTGGTTCATTGGAATAAAAGTATAAAGTATCATTCCTTTGAGTTACCTTTCCTTTTACAATGTTTGTGGTATCATCTGCTGTGCAATACATTATTACGGTACTGTCGGCATTAATCACAATTTTCTTATAAGGATGTTCAGATTCATCGGGAAAAACAAAATCATCCTGAGAATAAATGTAGGACAAAGAATCATATCTATTTCCTATCTCATCATAGCATTTAATATTATCAATGAAAGAATAATCCAGAAAACTACAAATTTGTTTTGTATTATTATTTTCTTTTTCTTGAGATATATTTTCTTTTTTACAAGATGTATTGAAAACTATAATTGATAATATTATCAAATACTTACTTAACCAAAAGCGTCTTAAGTTGATAAATTTATCTTCCATTTTCATTAATTTTCGTTTATAATAATTTTGTAAAATCAAGTATCTATATTTTTTAGTTTTTTTCATATCAATGTGCCCCAACAATTATATAAACGCATATAGCGTTTATTTTTCTTTTTTGGAGTAATACCCGCAATACTTCGTTTATATCCCATTTATCAGCATGCTGATATTTATTATAGATTTCGTTGCGTGTCGATTCCTTCTTCATAACAGTTAGGGTTGCATCTATAGTTATCGTTGTCAATCGGTTTTCGCCACACAAGATATAAAAAAGTTAGATTGGGCAAACTGTGTCTTTGCGTTTATTTTCTTATCAGTTTCTGAAAACATTGCTTTTATTGGCTTTTCAATTTTCCAGGAAGTGTTAGTGGTAAATGAGATGTATGTTTTTTGGAGGTTGTGCAACAGCCACCTGTGTT
>DATBXH010001120.1:0-2056 GCA_036514375.1 Bacteroidales bacterium
AAATACATTAATCATAAAGGAATACGAAGAACCTTATGAAGGCGCTTCGCGAGACTCCTTCAAGGTTTGTATCTTCCAAAACAGTCTTTTATTTCAATGTAATGTTTAGTCCTTTTACATTTACGAAGCTACAATTAACTCGTTGATTTCTTCCAGATGCAGCTTAATATGCCGGTAATAATCCTGAATGATATCTTTTAGAGAGACAAAACTGTTTTCGGCATTTTGCCATGTATTACCTAATTTGGATTCATCCACACAATTGATTATATGAATAATGTGCAGGTTGGAGTACTTCCACAGATTGATAAGTACTTCCCAATCTTCCTCCTGATATTGCTGGATGGCAATCCAACGATCGTTATTACCGTTTGTAGCGTAATTTGGATATTGCAGCGGACTCTTCTCATATTGCAAATGGACGATCCGATGTGTATTGTTTGTGGCAGAATCTACCAAATGCCCTAAGATCTGTTTCACAGTCCTGTGCTGTTTGTTCCTGCGTTCACTAATGATATGATTAGGGAGCACCAATAGTCTGGGCTCCCATGTATCAATCAATCTTTTCAGTTCCTGATTAAGTGCATTAAATTCATTCATAGTATATTATTTTACAAACCCTTTTGCTACAACCAACTCTGCCATAAGAATAGCTCCTCCTGCAGCTCCGCGAACCGTGTTATGACTTAAACCTACAAAACGGAAATCGAACACATTGCAAGGTCTGAGCCGGCCGACGGTTATAGTCATACCTTTACCGCTATCTCTGTCCTTACGGGGCTGAGGTCTGTCAATTTCTTCTTTATAAATAATTGTTCTTTCGGGAGCGGAAGGAAGCCCCAAATCCCTGGCTACCGAATGGTAATTATTCCAGCAATCCATGATCTCGGCTTCGGTAGGTTTTTTGCCATCGAATTCAACACTTACGCAGGCAGTGTGCCCGTCGATCACCGGGACACGGTTACAATGAGCCGAAATGGAGAATGACGTATCGTTAACAATCTGATTATTTTGAATTATACCAAAGATTTTCTGCGGTTCCAGCTCCGACTTTTCTTCTTCTCCTTTGATGAGAGGGACAATGTTATCGACCAGATCGAATGCCGACGGACCTGGATAACCGGCTCCGGATAAGGCCTGAAGTGTGGTAAGTATGATCCGTTTAATTTTATATCCCCTTACCTGTAAAGCATGCAGAGGAATCATATAGCTCTGGATGCTGCAATTGGGTTTTACGGTTATAAAGCCTTTATCCCAACCATGATTCTTCTGCTGAACAGGAATGATATTAACATGTTCATGGTTAATTTCAGGAATCAACATAGGAACATCAGCATCCATTCTGTAAGCAGAGTTTGCCGAAACCACCGCAAATCCCTTGGATGCATAAAGTGCTTCCATCTTTCTCACTTCATCCTTACTTAAACTGACGGCGCTAAAAATTAGTGAGCATTTACCAACTGCCTTATCCACGTTTGCAGCATCTTCAACTACTAAATTTTTGGCATAAGAAGGTATTTCGGACGACATGTGCCAGCGTCCCTGCACTGCCTGACTATAGGTTTTACCTGCTGATGCTTCCGATGCTGCCAGATAAGTAACCTCAAACCACGGATGGTTCTCCAGGAGTTTAATAAAAGTCTGGCCTACCATCCCTGTGGCACCGATGATTCCGGTTTTGATCCTGTAATTCATATATAATTAATTAACAATTTATTATAATAAAAATAAAGTTACAACTTTTTAAACTTTAAACCTTAGACTTTGGTTTTTAAATCCATTGATCGATTTGCTTTTTAAGCCCGGCGGTGATTTCGACCAACGGTAATCGTACCTCTCCCGACACAATCAATTCTTGCTTTTGAAGAATGTACTTCAATGGTGCAGGGTTGGGCTCGATAAACAGCAAAGGAATAATCCTGCAGAGCTGTTTCCATTCCGTAAGTGCTGCCTGATGGTAGTTCTCCTTCATCAGCCTGAAAATACGGATATATGTTTCGGTACGGATGTGGGCAGAAGCAAGTATGCCGCCATCACCACCGTGAGCCAGGTTGAT
>DATBXH010001121.1:0-3437 GCA_036514375.1 Bacteroidales bacterium
TGGCAACCTCGTACGAAAATATTGGCAGGATGGATTCCGTTTCGGCTCTCATGAAAAAGCTGGAAAGCAGTCCATACCTGCAAAACGATTCCTTAAGCACCGAGAATATGAAATATTTGATGTTTCGCGGCGTACTCAGTGAGGATAAAGGAAATTATGAGAAGGCGCTTACCGATTACATGCGGGCTCTTCACATTTCGCAGGAGATGAACGATTCTGCTTCCATAACCGATAATTTAGTGAATATTGGAGCTTTTTATTTTAATCTTGAAAAATATCCGAAATGTCTGGAATATTACGAACAGGCACTGATCTATTTTACCAAACGGGAAAAAGCTGAAAGTTTGCAGGCATGTGTTTCCTTCCGGACTATGGGAATTGCATACGAACGTGTGGGGAAAAAACAGACCGGGATTCAATATGCCGATAAAGCGATAACTATTGCAAAAAAGCTCCGGATAAACAAATTGTTAGTCTTTTGTTATACCGGCATTGCCACCATCTACCTTGAACTGAAAGATTATCCGCAGGCCGAGGAGTATTACCTGCAATGCGAACAGTTATTACGAAATACGGATTTAAAGTTTAATAAATTAAGCATATACGGACAGTTAGGACTGGTTAATTTCGAACGAAAAAGGTACGAAGTCGCCAAACACTATTTTGAAACAGCTCATGAAATTGCGATGCAGGTTGGCAGGAAATCAAGCATAGCATCATCTTACAGGGATCTTGCCAGGACAGAGGCCGCACTGGGTAATTTTTCCAAAGCATACGAATATCAGCAGACCTTTACTAGCTATCGGGATTCTATCAATACGGAAACCTCGAATAAGAATATTGCCGAAATGGAGGCAAAGTATCAGACCGAAAAGAAACAGCAGGAAATAGCCTTGCTGGATGCACAGAACAATACACAGCGCCTGAAATTGCGAAATCAAAGATGGGTGGTTTATTCGTTGCTGGCCGGGTTTTGTTTAATCATCATCATTGCCGGTTTGTTATGGAAGAGTTACCGCACCAAACAGTTGGTGAATAAAGAGCTAAACGAAAAAAATGAAGAATTAAATACGCTGGTTGAAAAGGTTTCGGAAAGCAACGAGGAATTAACGGTATTGAACGAACGGTTGAACGAGGCCAACCAATCGAAAGCCAAACTATTCAGCATTATCAGTCACGATTTGCGGTCACCTGTGGTAAGTCTTTTCCAGTTTTTAAAGATGCAGGAACAGGACGGTAGCCATCCGGACTACACGTCCAGACAAAAACAGAATGTAATCATCATGCAGTCTGCCGAAAATTTGGCCGAGGTGATGGAGGACCTGTTAATATGGGCCAAAAGTCAGATGGAGTATTTTGAACTTTCGCTGGAATCCATTGACGTGAAGGATTTTCTTTCCGAAGTGGTAAAAATACATGAAATTCAATCGGCACAAAAGCAAATCCAAATCAATCTGGATTGCCCGACTGAGCTGAAATTCATCACGGATGTCAATTTTCTTAAAGTTATCATCCGGAATCTGGTAAGTAATGCTATCAAATTCAGTCCTGAGAAAGGGAGTATAGCCATTTCTGCCTTCAGGGATGACGGTTATCTCAGGATCTCCATTAAGGACAAAGGAAACGGCTTAACGCAGGAGCAAATAACCGATCTGTTCAACTGGGGAAAAATTAAAATTGGACCCACCGGTATCGGATTAAAACTCACCAAAGAATTTGTAGAAAAACTAAATGGGAACCTGGAGGTTCATTCCACTCCCGGCAAAGGTTCGGAGTTCGTAGTTAATCTAAAGATTACCACAAGGTAAATACTGGAAACTTTACAACGATTTACTCCTTAAATATCTGATATTTCCAACAAATCAATCTTAAAAATAACATGACCCTCCGTTCAACGATTTTTTCCTGCCATCCGTCGAGTATTTCCAATTAACGGAAAGAGCCGGTTTAATTTTACATCAACTTTAAAATTAAACCCTATGGATAGGTCAAAGAATTTTCAAAAAAAGAGCCTTATTCAGGCAAAAAGAATTGCAGGGCAAATTTTGACTCTGTCGCTTCTTTCCTTCGTCTTTCTTGCAATTTCCTGTACAAAGAAAAACGGTGATCAGTTGCAAAACCCTTCGTCCAATAGTTGTGGAAGGATTGAGTGGTACAATACCCTTGGAGATTCTGGTTACTTTCAGGGAGCTGTACTCGACTCCAAATTCAGCCTGGTAGCTGAAGATCACTACGATGGGTATACCAATAGCTTCATTGGTATTCATCATGATGCAAACAATCACATCATCAACGATCATCCGAATTATACGGTCACGTACAATCAGGACCAGATTGTTAAAATAGCCTACGCCGATGATACCAGCAATCTGGCCATGAATTTTAACGATCTCGGGCAACTGACAACGGCCTCCGGAACGGGTAATAACGGAGATAACCAAACAACCGTGCAGATTACGTATACTTACGACGGTAACGGAGATCCTGTAAAAATTGCTGTTCACTCGACAGAGGTGTCAATTCAGGGAACAACGGTTGTCGATTTTAATATAACCGGAGATTACCTGACGGACAATCCTAATTTCCTGCCTGATGCTCCTGAAATAGCTCCTTTCTCAGCCTATTTTGCATTCACGGTATTTACCAGCAGGCATCTGATAAACAAATGGGTAATCCATAGCTCAGGTACAACAGCAGATGGAAAGGCAATACCGGATATCAATTTCACGCAACAGTATACCTATACTTTCGACAGCTCAGGTAAGGTAGCAACCATGGTACATACAGGCAACAGCAGTAATATCTATAAGTTTACTTTCTCACAATGTCAATAAGATTCCGGAACAATTTGAACGGGTTGGTTGTTAGGATATAAATTTCAGATAAATATCTCTTTTATTAAGAAGTTCTCATGAAATTTAACCTGTATTGTTTACAACTGCCTAATATATTGTCCCTCATAAACGTCTGAAAATAAGGAAACACATATGAAACACCCCTTAAGTATGCTTAAAATAAGCTGTACTATACTTATTTTTTGCTTCTTTGGCGCAATGCTTCATGCCCAGAATCTGGAAGGAATTGGAAAGCAAAAGCCGGTAACATTAAGTGGCGGTATTACTGCCAGGGCCATTTTTTACGGAGCAACCGGGATTAGTGATCAGCGGCAACCTTTTTCTTACCTCATTACCGGGAGCCCGACCATTAGCATCTACAACAGTTTTACCATTCCCATCACGTTTACCTTTAGCGAACAGGAGCGGTCGGTGAGACAGCCGTTTAACCAGTTCGGTATGAGTCCTTATTATAAGTGGATAACCATTCATGCAGGTTACAGGAATATCAATTATTCACAATTCACATTGGCCGGACACACTTTCCTTGGTGGCGGTGTAGAACTCACTCCCGGTATATTTCATTTCGGCTTTATTTATGGA
>DATBXH010001122.1:0-3203 GCA_036514375.1 Bacteroidales bacterium
GATGATTGTACCCTCGTCGCATAACTCGCGGATAATTTCGTATTCATCGAAAGTACCGGTTTGTGAGCCTACCACCACCGTTTTTACACCAATTAGGCGAAGTGCTTTGATAAGCGAGATGGCTTTAAATGAGCCGCCCACATAAATGGCGGCTTTCTTTCCTATAAGTTTTTCACGATACTCCTTTAATACTGGCATTAACTTGCCAAACTCCTCACGGACCAAATCACGGGCCTTATCCATCATTTGGTCGTCCTTAAAGAATTTGGCTACTTCGTATAGCGCATCGCTCATGTCCTCGATGCCGAAATACGAGACCTTCATAAAAGGAATTCCGTACTTTTCTTTCATTGTTTTGGCCAGATGCATCATAGAACCTGAGCATTGTACCACGTTTAGTGATGCTTTGTGTGCATTACTGATGGATTCAACTCTACCATCACCCGTAATGGTAGCATTTACATGCACTCCCATCCGTTTATAATAATCAAGAAGCAGCCATAATTCGCCGGCAAGGTTGAAATCACCAAGGATGTTGATACTTTTCTCCGGGACTTTGCCATTACCTGTTCCGATAAGCGTTGCCAAAGCCTCACAGGCAATTTTATAACCATCCTTCTTAGTGCCATTGAATCCCGGTGCCTGAACCGGGATCACTGGCAACTTCTTTTCTCTACTAACCTTTTTACATACTGCCTCAATATCGTCACCGATAACACCCACAATGCATGTTGAATAGACAAAGGCAGCCCTGGGGGTGTACCGGTCGATTAATTCACTTAACGATTGGTATAGTTTGGATTCTCCACCAAAAACAACATCTTTTTCTCTGAGATCTGTTGAGAAACTCAACCGATGGATTTCAGGACCCGAGGATAGCGCTCCCCGAATATCCCAAGTGTACGCCGCACAACCTATCGGGCCATGAATGAGATGCAGGGCGTCAGCAATTGGGTAGAGCACTACCCTGGATCCACAGAAAACACAGGCTCGCTGACTTACTGAACCGGCCAAACTGGGCCGCGAACAGTGTATCTTGTGATTATCTTTACCTGTGCGAAATATTTGTTCTTGACGTTCAGCAAGGACATA
Source organism: Bacteroidales bacterium (assembly GCA_036514375.1). Taxonomy (GTDB): domain Bacteria; phylum Bacteroidota; class Bacteroidia; order Bacteroidales; family JAAUTT01; genus JAAUTT01. The sequence continues at coordinate 1,093 of DATBXH010001122.1, forward strand.
AGCCCCTTCCCTGCCTCCCCTGGCAAGGGAGGAGTTGGAAGTGTTTTCTGGTGAAATCGTGTGAGTTTTCATAGTCTGATAAGCTCCTACCTCCATTTGGGACAGAGAAAGAACGCTTTATTAAAAATTATTAATTTCAGAGTTACAATATAACCTCGTCAACTTCCAAGTTATCGGACAAAGACAGGAAGGGGTTTGTTACATTACCAACTCAATCTTCTCTTCCGGACAATCCCTGTCTTGCTTATCCAAAATCCCATTAAGAATTTTGGTGAGCAAATTCATGGCACCGTTATATCCAACGGTTGGAAAATAACTGTGACCAACCCGATCCAGGATGGGAAATCCAAGCCGGATTAAAGGAATATTCTCGTCACGCGATATATATTTGCCATAGGTGTTGCCAATAAGCAAGTCAACCGGCTCTTGTTTAATCCATTGGTGTAAGAGATACATATCGGCTCGTTCACCATTTTTGTATTTAGCTTCAGGAACTTTCTTCCCAAGAACAGCTTCCATCGAAGTTTCAAAACGCTTACCAGGAGTACCGCTTATAATATAAACCGGTTTCATATCCAACGTTACCAGGAATTCGGCGAGTGGAACCAAAGTGTCAGGGTCACCCCATATGGCAACACGTTTGCCATACAGATATTTATGCATATCAGTAATCATGTCGATTAACCGTCCGCGTTCTGCAGTAATGGAATCTGGTACTTGCACTCCGGATGCACGACACAATGTAGTTACAAAAGAGTCTGTAGCTTTTAAGCCAATGGGGATTTCAAGCATATCGAATTTAACTTTACACTTGTTGTCCAGAAGAACAGCTGCATCTTCGGTGCAGAAGGGACCCAGTCCAATCGTACTCTTGCTGTCGCCGGTACTGATAAGCTCCGGAATGGTAACTCCTCCTTTTGGGTAAAATTCATGTTTGCCGGTCATAGGAGCATCAAGTACGTCCGATGTATCCGGAAAGAGTATAATTTTAGCACCCATTTCGGAAGCAATACGTTTAATCTCACGCATATCGCTTGGTTCCATCCAACCACTAATAATATTTACCTGATTCTTCCTGCTTACACTTTTGGCTGAAAAATGCTTTATCAAAGAAGTCACCATGTTGGCGTAGCCCGTAACATGCGATCCTACATAACTAGGAGTATTGCAATGAATAAGATATTTTCCGGCAGGAACTTTACCATCGTCGCGTGCTTTTTGTGCAATCTGGTTGATATCATCGCCTATGGTTTCAGACAGACATGTAGTATGTACGGCAATCACATCCGGGTTATAGACTGTAAAAATGGTTTCAATTGCCTGCAATAGGTTTGACTGACCTCCAAATACAGAAGAACCTTCGGTGAACGAACTGGTTGATGCCATTACAGGCTCTTTGTAATGACGTGTAAGAGCACTACGGTGGTAGGAACAGCATCCCTGTGATCCGTGACTGTGAGGCAGGCATCCGTGAACACCCAGTGCTGCATACATGGCTCCTACCGGTTGGCAGGTTTTTGCCGGGTTAATGGTGAGCGCTTCCCGATCAATGATTTTATCAGTGGTATGTCGAAGTAACATAATTGTTTATTTTAATTGTTAAGATTGGGGTCCATAGCGTTCAGTCGATAGTCCGTAACCTTTTGGCTGTTGACTATGGACTTTCAGCTATCGACTATTTATGCGGCATATTCAGCTTCAATCACCGGCTCTGCCTCCCAGGGGGCTTTTATCATCTTCCACACGCTGGTATTAACGATCATGTCAATGTCCTTGTAAAAGTTGATAGCTCCTGCAAATCCGGCATAAGGTCCGCCGTAATCATAACTGTGAAGCTGTTTGAGTGGGATACCCATCTTCTGTACACAGTACTTTTCTTTAATACCAGCACAGAAAACATCCGGATGATAAATCTCTATTAGCTTTTCCATTTCATAGTGGCTGATATCATCAATAACCAATGTACCTTTGGCCATGTCGACCATCATTCCCTCGTAATCGTTGAATCCTAAACTTTCTAAAGCTTTCATCTCGGCTTCCGTTTTGCGGAGCTTATATTTCGATTCATCCTTTTCGATCGTCAACTCTTCAATATTGCGGCTATCAGCATC
>DATBXH010001123.1:0-5213 GCA_036514375.1 Bacteroidales bacterium
TGGTCAAACCGGTCAGCAATTGTTACTTGGTGCATATAGTGCTTTAAGCAGACAGATTAAAGCCGGAACGGTTAAAATGTATACCCGCGAGGAAATGCTCGATTTAGTCGTTATCGACGGAAAAGCACGCGGTATTATTACACGCGATTTAGTTACCGGAAAAATCAATCGTCACTTTGCACACGCCGTTGTGATAGGAACAGGTGGTTATGGTAATGTATTTTATCTTTCAACCAATGCAATGGGATCGAATGCCAGTGCTGCCTGGCAGGTTTACAAACGCGGTGCATGTTTTGCCAATCCTTGTTTTACTCAGATTCACCCAACATGTATCCCCGTTCACGGTGATTATCAATCAAAGCTCACCCTTATGTCCGAATCGTTGCGTAACGATGGTCGTATTTGGGTTCCCAAGAAAAAAGAAGATGCTGAAGCAATTCGTCAGGGTAAATTAAAACCTACACAGATAGCTGAAGAAGATCGTGACTATTACCTGGAACGTCGTTATCCGGCTTTTGGTAACCTGGTTCCCCGCGACGTTGCTTCGCGTGCCGCCAAAGAGCGTTGCGATGCAGGTTATGGTGTTGGTAGTACTGGCCTCGCCGTATATCTTGATTTTGCTTCTGCAATTCAACGTTTAGGTAAAAAAGTTATCGAAGAACGTTACGGTAACCTTTTCCAGATGTACGAAAAAATTGTTGATGAGAATCCATACGAAACCCCGATGATGATCTATCCCGCTGTGCACTATACCATGGGTGGAATCTGGGTCGATTACGAACTTCAAACCAGCATTCCGGGACTTTTTGCCATTGGCGAATGTAACTTCTCCGATCATGGGGCCAACCGTCTTGGTGCTTCAGCATTGATGCAGGGTTTAGCCGACGGATATTTCGTATTGCCATACACCATTCAGAATTATCTCTCCTCAGATATCCGTACGGCACGTATCAGTACCGATGTTCAGGAATTTACTGATACAGAAAAGAAGGTTAAAGAGCGTATTGCTAAACTTATGGCTATTAAGGGCAAACATTCTGTTGACAGCTTCCACAAGCGTCTTGGCCATATAATGTGGGAGAATGTAGGAATGGGCCGTACCAAAGAAAGCCTTCGTAAGGCAATTGAAGAAATTAAAGTGCTTCGCGAAGAATATTGGAAAGACGTTCGTATTACGGGATCAGAAACCGAATTTAATCCTGAACTTGAAAAAGCGCTTCGTGTGGCAGATTTCCTTGAATTAGGAGAACTGATGGCTAAAGATGCTTTACAACGTGAAGAATCCTGTGGCGGGCACTTCCGTGAAGAGTTTCAAACCGAGGAAGGTGAAGCACTTCGTGACGATAATCAGTTCATGTATGTTGCAGCCTGGGAATTCAAAGGTGAAGGTCAGGAGCCGGAACTGAATAAGGAATCGCTAGTCTATGAGAACATCAAAGTAGCTCAGCGTAATTATAAATAATTTAGTTAAAAATAATCACCACCAAGGCATTAAGTTTGCAAAATAACTTAACACATCTAGGTGATAAAAATTTTAATATATGGATTTTACATTAAAAATTTGGAGACAGGAAAATGCCCAGACGAAAGGCAAGTTTGTCACCTATAAAATCAATAATATATCTGCCGATTGTTCGTTTCTTGAAATGTTGGATCAGTTGAATGAACAGCTGGTTGATAAATTTGAAAAACCGGTTTGCTTTGATCACGATTGCCGCGAAGGTATCTGTGGAATGTGCAGCCTTTATATTAACGGCCGCCCTCATGGTAACGATAGTGGCATAACCACCTGTCAGTTGCATATGCGCCGTTTTAAAGATGGCGACACCATTGTTATTGAACCATTCCGGGCTAAAGCTTTTCCTATAGTTAAGGACTTAGTGATTGACAGAAGCGCCTTCGATAAGATCATTCAGGAAGGCGGTTATGTTTCGGTAAATACAGGTGGAGTACCTGATGGAAACGCTATTCCGATTCCAAAAGATGACTCAGATCTGTCTATGGATGCTGCTGCTTGTATTGGGTGCGGTGCATGTGTTGCAGCTTGTAAAAATGCTTCGGCAATGCTGTTTGTTTCAGCAAAAGTATCGCATCTGGCATTGTTACCTCAGGGTAAAGTTGAAGCTAAAACCCGCGTTACCAAGATGGTGGCTAAAATGGATGAGCTTGGTTTTGGAAATTGTACCAATACCGGAGCTTGCGAAGCAGAATGTCCGAAAGAGATAAAAATCAGCAATATTGCACGGCTTAACAGGCAGTTTTATGTTGCTAAATTAAGCTAAGTTGCTTAATTCATTAAACTTTCCAGGTATAAATACCTGGAAAGTTTTTTATTTCATCATATTTTCAATTTCCTCTGTGGTTTTCGGAATTGGTTTTCCAAGTAAGCGGCAGCCGTTTTCTGTAACAAGGATGTCGTCCTCAATTCTGATGCCGCCAAAGTCTTTGTATTGTTCAACATGATCATAATTGATAAACTCGGTAAACTTCTTTTCACTCCGCCACAGATCGATTAGCTCAGGAATAAAATAAATACCCGGTTCATCCGTAAGTACATAACCAGGCTTTGGTTTTTGTGCAAATCTCAGATAGGCCAGCCCAAACTGATCACTGCGGGTAATCGATTCATTATACCCAACGAAAGTTTCTCCCAATCCTTCCAGATCATGGACATCCATTCCCATTGCATGACCTAAACCATGGGGAAAAAATAGAGCATGAGCTCCTGCTTCTACGGCATTATCAATATTTCCTTTCATTAAACCGATGTTTTTTAATCCACTTGCTATTACTTTGGCACAAGAGAGGTGGACTTCACGATATGTAATCTTTGGACTGGTAAGCCTCATTGCTTCCAGGTTAGCGGCCAGTACAATGTTATAAACATCTTTCTGGCGCGATGAAAATTTTCCACCCACAGGAATACTCCGGGTTATATCACTGGCATAAAGTAAACCTGACTCGGCACCGGCATCGGTGATAAGTAATCTGCCTTTTTGCAAAATATTTTTGTGAGAGTGATTATGAAGTGTTTGCCCATCCATACTCAATATGATGGGAAATGAAACACCATTCGCATATGATAAGGCAATCCCTTCAATAGCTCCGGCAATTTGCTTCTCGGAGACTCCTGGCTTTGCTGATTTCATAACATGAGTATGCATCTCGTAAGCCACCTCAATCATTTTTTCAATTTCAGCAATCTCAAGTGAATCCTTTGCCAACCTGAGTTTAATAATCTCTTTAGCAAGCTCAGGCGAGGCAGTTGACAACAATTCTGCCGGAGTTATTTCCAAAAGATTCACGAGCTGTAAAACAGTTTCGGCACGATAAGGAGAAAGGAAATGAATCTTCCTGCCGGTTGATTTTACTTTCTTTATATAATTCCCCAGTTCCTTTGAAGGAAAAACCTTGTTAACTCCGGCGAGTTCCCCTCGTTCTCCAAGAGATGGCAGATTTCCCATCCAAATGATATCTTCGATATCAATATTATCTCCAAAAAGGTAATCTGTTCCCTCTTCAATATCTATAATGCCTGTAAGGTTTGGTTCATTTAAACCAAAAAAATAGGAAAATGTACTGTCCTGCCTGAAATGATAGGTATTTGCACTATAATTATAAGGAACCTCTTTATTCCCGGGAATTAAGATCATTCCTGATGCTATCCCTTTCCGGAGGTTATTTCTCCGTTCGCTGTAAATTTTGTTTGGAAACATAATTATAATTTTTATTCAAAATTAACCAATTCTAAATTTTTTTCATTCTAACAAATATTATCCTTGTCAGTAATAAAGCGGGTTTCACGATTCTGGTATAATTTTTTTTTATCTAACCTGCAACCATTTAAAAATCAATTCGTACTATTTTACGAATAGACTTGTTTTTTTTTGTTAAATTCATATATTCGCATTACAGGAAGAATTATTAACAATAAACTTAAATTTATTAACATGCCATACCGACGTTTACCCAACACAGATGTTGCAAGGCTTAGAGCCTTTAAAATTGCATATGTTAAAGGTAAGGAACTTCCCCCGTTCAAATTGGCTTATAGCCAAGCTACGTTCACTAAGGTTCAGGCATTTCTCCCTTTATTCGAACATGCTCTGCTTGTTCACAAAAGTGCATTTAATAATCAGGTCAGCAAAAGCAGAGACTATATTAACGCTTTGAAAAAAGCAAAGTTGTACATTTCTCATTTTATTCAGGTAATAAATATGGCCATAGCGCGTGGCGACATGCCTTCCTCGGTGAGGTCATTTTATGGGCTGGAGGAATATGACAATAAAGTTCCTGCACTAAATACCGAAGCCGAGGTTATTAAATGGGGAGAAAGTGTTATTAAAGGCGAGGCCGAGCGCATACGCAAAGGCATGGCTCCAGTTACTAATCCTACTATTGCTCTGGTAAAAGTTCGTTTCGAAGACTTCAAAGACACTTATAATTTCCAGAAAACACTTCAGAAAAATAATAACAGAACACTTCAGGAACTTGCCAAACTTCGTGACGAAGCCGATGAGCTGGTCGCTAAAATATGGGACGAAGTTGAAGAAAATTACCGTGAATTACCAGATGACCTTCGCCGCGAAAAGGCAAAAGAATATGGTTTAATTTACGTATTCCGCAAAAACGAAATCAGAACCATTTCTCTTCTCGAGAATGCACTGGAAGAAACGGGCGCTTAAAACGAATTTTTCTTTTTATAAAGCAGGTATATACCAGCTCCGGTAAAAAGACAACAAATAATGGTGAATGGCAGAAAATCGGTTGTTGAACCGATATCTGCCATATTTTCTTTTATCAGGCCATTACTTATAAGGTAATAGGTGATAACGGCAATTGCGTTATTTAGGAAGTGAGCAAGTATGGGTAACCATAAACTACCACTCCATATCAGAAAATATCCGAACATAATTCCTAAAATCCATCTTGGGAAAAATCCGTAAAATTCCATGTGTATGGCACTGAATACAAAAGAAGAAATGAGAATTCCCCAATGCACATTTCGGGTCCAATTTGAAAAAATACATTGTAACACTCCCCGAAAAAGAAATTCTTCACCCAAAGCAGGAATGATAGCAACAATGAGAAGATTGGAAGCGAGCCCCTGCAGTGTATTCACTTTCATGAATGATTCCGTGATGGTCTGATAGGTCTTCGACGTCTGGTCGATATAATTCTGAATATCGGACATAGACTGAGGCAGCCTGATC
>DATBXH010001124.1:0-5692 GCA_036514375.1 Bacteroidales bacterium
CATGAAAGCTCGACAGAAAGAGTGGTTCTCCTTCTTTAACAGCAACCGGCAACTCGAAATGAGCCGAAGGTCTATGATCCGAAGTACGAACTGTCCAACCATCCCTCTCCTGGACGATATTCTTTGATCCCATATTAATCATGGGCTCAATGCATATGGTCAGATTTTTACTCAGTTTGGAACCCGTGCCCCTTTTCCCGTAATTGGGTACTTCGGGCTTTTCATGAAGGTTTCTTCCGATCCCATGTCCAACCATCTCACGAACAACCGAAAATCCATTTTTTTCGGCATGTTCCTGAACTGCTGAGCTAACATCTCCGAGACGATTCCCTAAGATTGCTTTCTCCGCACCGATGAACAGACATTCGCGGGTAACCTTCAGTAATTTTTTTACTGAGTCCGAAACTTCTCCAACCATAAAGGTATAGGCGCAATCTCCGTAAAAACCGTTCAGGATCGCTCCGCAATCAACCGATACAATGTCACCATCTTTCAACTCGGCATCGGATGGTATACCGTGCACTACCTGGGCATTAACCGAAGTGCATAATGTATTCGGATAGCCATTGTAACCAAGAAATCCCGGAATGCCGCCATGTGACCTGATATATTCTTCGGCAACACGATCGAGCAGTTTGGTTGTAACCCCGGGTTGAATTAATTTAGCCACTTCTGCAAGCGAATTTGTCACAAGCAGATTACTTAGCTTCATTAACTCTATTTCTTCATCGGTTTTACAAATATCCATCAAAGAACGTAAAAGTAAATCAATATGAACCAGAGCGACCCTTGATTCTTCCGGTCTTCATCAAACCATCATAGTGCCGCATCAATAAATGACTTTCAATTTGTTGCAAAGTATCAAGAACAACACCAACCATAATGAGCAATGTAGTTCCCCCATAAAAATGGGCAAATTGGTTACTTACACCTGCAATCATTGCGAATGCCGGCATAATAGCTACCCCAGCGAGGAAGATAGAACCAGGCAATGTAATCCTGGACATCACTTCGTCGAGGAATTCCACAGTCTTACGTCCGGGCTTAACGCCGGGAATAAAACCGCCATTTTTCTTCATATCCTCAGCCATCTGAGTTGGATTAATCGTAATGGCTGTGTAGAAATATGTGAATACAATAATTAAAAGCGCGAATACAAAATTATACCAAAATCCTGTAAAGTTCGAAAAAGTTGCTGCAAATCCTCTTAATGAATCTGCATTGGCAAAACCAGCCACAGTGATTGGAATAAACATCAGCGCCTGTGCAAAGATAATTGGCATTACACCAGCCGCATTCACCTTTAACGGAATGTACTGACGTACACCTCCGTATTGTTTATTTCCCACTATTCTTTTTGCATACTGAACCGGTATCTTACGTGTTCCCTGAACCAAAAGAATCGTTCCGAGAACTACTACAAACATCACTACTATTTCTACCAGGAATGCAACTAAGCCACCACCACTTAAGCCCATACGTCCGGCAAATTCCTGAACTAAAGCCTGAGGAAGGCGTGCAATAATACCAATCATAATGATCAGCGAAATACCATTACCAATACCTTTATCGGTAATCTTTTCGCCAAGCCACATTACAAAGATGGTACCACCAGTTAAAATCAGCACAGACGATATTCTGAAGAATGCAAAGCTCTTAAACAGGAAAGCCGATTCAGGCACCTGGGCCTGAAGATTAGCAACATAACCCGGAGCCTGCAATAACAATATACCAACTGTTAAATACCTCGTAAACTGGTTAATTTTACGACGTCCGCTTTCACCTTCACGCTGCATCCTCTGGAAATAAGGAACAGCAATGGTTAAAAGCTGGATAACAATGGATGCTGAGATGTACGGCATGATACCTAATGCAAATACCGAAGCATGACCAAAAGCACCCCCTGAAAACATATTCAGCAGTCCTAACAGACCGCTTCCGGATGTTTGATTTTGTAATCCTTGTAGCTGGTTTGGGTCTATACCCGGCAAGGTAACAAACGAACCTAACCGGTAAATTAAAAGAATCCCAAGGGTATAAAGAATACGAGCCCTGAGATCTTCAATTTTATAGATGTTCTTTAGCGTTTCAATAAAGGCCTTCATTGAACTATAGTTTTATAGCGGTTCCTTGTAATGCTTCAATGGCTTCCTGAGCTGATTTTGAAAAAGCGTGAGCTTTCACTTCCAATTTCTTTGTTAGCTTTCCACCACCAAGAATCTTAATCATCTTATTCTTTGGAGCTAAACCTGCTTCAATTAACATTTGTACATCAATGCTGGTAGCTCCCGTTTTTGTGGAAAAATCTTCCAAAGTTTGAAGATTAAGCGCTTTATACTCAACTCGGTTAATATTCTTAAATCCGAATTTTGGTAACCGGCGTTGCAAAGGCATCTGACCGCCTTCAAAACCGATCTTCTGCGAATAACCGGAGATGGCTTTCTGCCCTTTGTGCCCTTTTGTAGAAGTACCGCCCCTACCGCTTCCCTGACCGCGACCTAAGCGTTTTCCTTCCTTTTTTACTGAACCTGAGGCAGGTTTTAAGCTACTTAAATCCATGATATAGCTAGATTATAATGTTTTTAAATATTTTCAACTTTTACTAGATGTTCAACGGCCCTTACCATTCCAAGAATAGCAGATGTTGCTTCTTTTTCAACGGTACTGTTAACCTTACGCAGGCCTAAAGCTTTGATGGTTTCTCTTTGCTTCTTACTGTGTCCGCTCAACCCTCTGGTTCGTGTAATTTTTATCTTAGCCATGGTTTCTTATCCGTTAAAAACTTTATTTAAAGTGATACCTCTCTGTTGAGCAACAGTGTATGCATCGCGCATCTGAGTCAAAGCTTCCAAAGTAGCTTTTACCAGGTTATGAGGGTTTGAAGAACCTTTTGATTTTGCCAATACGTCCTTTACACCAACACTTTCCAATACAGCACGCATAGCACCACCAGCTTTAACACCAGTTCCACTTGATGCAGGTTTCAGAAATACCTGGGCACCTCCAAAACGAGCAATCTGTTCGTGAGGAATAGTATGTTTACTAATGGGAACTTTAATTAAATTCTTCTTTGCATCCTCTATTCCCTTGGAAATAGCAGTGGTAACTTCATTAGCCTTACCCAAACCGTAGCCTACAATACCACTTTCGTTTCCAACTACAACAATAGCCGAAAAACTAAACGTACGACCACCCTTGGTAACTTTTGTTACGCGCTGAATACTTACGAGTCTGTCTTTAAGCTCTAAATCGGTTGTTTTAACCTTACGTATACTGTTTGACATGATTTATTAGAATTTAAGACCACCTTCTCTGGCGGCGTCAGCTAATGATTTTACTCTTCCATGATATAAATAGCCATTTCTGTCGAAAACAACGGTTGTAATGCCTTTTTCGATAGCTTTTTCGGCTACCAGCTTACCAACAAGCTTAGCCTGCTCAATTTTATTCACATCCTTCTTTTCGGAAATTTCCTTTACTCTTGAAGAAACCGCAAGAAGAGTTTTACCTGCCAGATCATCGATTATTTGGACATATATGCCTTTGTTACTTCTGAATACCGACATCCTGGGCGTTTCAGTGGTACCGGAAATCTGTTTCCGGATCCTCATTTTTATTCTTAATCTTCTTTCCTGCTTAGTTAAAGCCATAGCTCAATTGATTATCTTATTTTGCACCAGCAGACTTACCTGCTTTTCTTCTTAATTGTTCGTTAACAAACTTAATACCTTTGCCTTTGTATGGTTCAGGAGCACGCAGCGAACGAATCTTAGCTGCAACCTGGCCAATCAGTTGTTTATCGTGGCTCTTAAGGGTAATAATTGGGTTTGCACGTTTTTCAGTTACAGTTTGCACTTTAATCTCCACTGGGAGTTGTATTACGATATCGTGCGAATATCCGAGCGACATCTCAAGCAATTGTCCTTTCGCTTCGGCCCTGTAACCTACACCTACTAATTCCTGTTGAATAGTATATCCTTCTGATACACCAACAACCATGTTATGAATAAGCGCACGGTATAATCCATGCAATGCTTTATGTCTTTTCTGATCGGTTGGCCGGGTAATAACAACATTTTTATCTTCAACAGCCACTTTAATATCAGCATCTACTTTCTGCTTAAGTTCTCCAAGCGGCCCTTTTACGACAACTACATTATCTTTACCTACAGTTACGGTAACCTTTTCAGGAATGCTTACGGGTAATTTTCCTATCCTTGACATTATGGTTATCCTCCTAAATTAATATATATAACAAATTACTTCACCACCAACATTGCGAGTACGGGCTTCCTTATCGGTCATTAAACCCTGAGAAGTGGATAAGATTGCAATTCCTAATCCATTCAATACTCTTGGAAGTTCCTCCTTACCAACGTATTTTCTAAGTCCAGGGGTACTAACACTCTTTAATACTTTAATAGCCGACTGTTTTGTTTCAGGATGATATTTCAAGGCAATCTTGATTTTGCCCTGAGGAGCTTCATCTTCGAATTTATAGTTTAAAATATAACCTTTTTCAAACAAGATCTTGGTAATACTCTTTTTCATATTCGAGGCCGGAATTTCTACCACTTTATGTTTGGCTTTAATACCATTCCGGATACGGGTCAGAAAATCTGCAATAGGATCAGTCATTATTCCAATTGTTTAATTTTTACTACTCTAATTTGTTTACCAACTGGCCTTTTTTACACCAGGGATCAAACCCTGCGATGCCATCTCCCTGAAAGAAATACGGCTGATTCCAAATTGGCGGATATAACCTTTTGGTCTTCCGGTAAGCAGGCAGCGGTTATGCAGACGCACTTTACTAGAATTTTTAGGTAACAAAGCCAAGGCCTGATAATTACCCTCTTTCTTTAGTTGTTCACGTTTAGCTGCAAACTTTTCTACCAATTGTGCGCGCTTCACTTCGCGTGCTTTCATTGATTCTTTAGCCATAATCCTACTTTACTTTTTAGATGTTTTAAACGGTAAACCAAATTCACGTAAAAGTGCAAAACCTTCTTCGTCGGTCTTGGCAGAAGTTACAAATGAGATCTCCATGCCAAATAATTTCGAAATTTTATCGATGTCAATCTCAGGAAAAATTATTTGCTCGCTAATGCCAAGCGTATAGTTTCCACGACCATCCATCTTGTTGTTGATGCCTTTAAAGTCCCTGATTCGTGGGAGAGAAGCATTGATAAGACGTTCCAGGAACTCGTACATTCTGTCCTGACGAAGTGTAACTTTCACTCCAATGGGAACATCCTTACGAAGTTTGAAATTCGAAATATCCTTACGGGACTTGGTAGCAAAAGCTTTTTGTCCGGTAATTGCCGACATTTCGTTTACAGCTGTTTCAACCATCTTCTTATCAGCAACAGCTTGTCCTACCCCTTGGTTGATCACAATTTTTTCCAACCGGGGAACCTGCATTACAGTTTTGTAGCTAAATTCCTTCATTAAAGCAGGAACTACTTCAGCCCTGTATTTTGTCTTAAGATTCGGAATGTATTTCATTACTTAATTTCCTCCCCTGATTTTTTGGAGTAGCGCACCAATTTATTTTTATCATTCAGTTTACGGCCTATTCTTGTTGGTTTTCCTGAAGCCGGATCAATCAGATTCAGGTTTGAAATATGAACAGGCGCTTCTCTTTTAATAATTCCACCCTGTGGAGCAGTTTTGCTTGGTTTAGAGTGCT
>DATBXH010001125.1:0-2281 GCA_036514375.1 Bacteroidales bacterium
ACCAGTTTGCAGACGATGAATGACGAGTACCAAACTAAATTGCAGAAATATTTACAAGAAAAGGCAGGACTTGATCCACTGCTCCAACAAAATAAGGAAAAAGAACTTGGTCAATTACAACAAAATATTCAGCAATTTACCGAAAATGCACAGCAACTTTACCAGCAAAAACAACAAGAGCTTATGCAGCCTATTTTAGAAAAGATTCAGAAGGCTATTAGCGATGTTGGTAAGGAAGGTGGATTTACCTATATTTTTGACCTGGCAGCTCAGTCTGTTGCATTCTATTCAAGCGACAGTCAGGATGTTACCGACATGGTTAAACAAAAGCTTAATATTAAGGCAACAGGAGTTGCAAAGCCAGCTGCTGCCGGAAAGAAATAAGATATTTAAATTCATAGGGAGCCATTCTGACTTCAGGATGGCTTTCTTTTACATTTACACCAGATTGTAGAATAAGGTTGTTTAGTTGTAGTTTAGCTAAATTAAATGACCTTGGGAAATGAGAGTAATGGCTTTCAGGTAAGCGTAAGCTATACCGCAAAAAAGGAATAATCCATTTCCCTTTTATTTCCTCAGAGTCTGGACAGTACTTAAGGCTATCGGTCAGATAAGCAAGTGTAAGATAAAAGGCAAGACGTAGAGGGATTAAGGTCTAAACCTTAAAAATTACTTTTATGCAAGATTTTATCAAACAATGTGTTGGCATCGACATTTCAAAAGCTAATTTCTCAGCATGTGTATGTCGAAAAATACTTTCAGGCGAAAATGTTCTAAGCCCTGTTGAGAGTTTTGAGAACAGTAAGCAAGGGTTTAACCAGTTAGTAAAATGGAGCAGGAAAATTACCGACCCATCCGCAGATGTCCTATTCTTAATGGAAGCTACCGGGGTTTATTATGAAGGTGTTGCTTATCATCTTCATAAACTAAACCAAGCCGTTTCAGTAATCTTGCCAAACAAAGTCAAACACTTTGCTAAGAGCATGAATGTTAAAACAAAAACAGACTCCATTGATGCTCGGGTAATTGCTCAAATGGGTGCTGAAAGACAACTACCGATTTGGCAACCGCCATCCGCCATTCTCAAAAAACTTCGCGACTTAACCAGGTTTTATGCTGATTTAAGACACGAGCGCACGGTATATATAAACAGGCTGGAAAGTGCCAATTCATCTGAAACTATGCTGGCTTTTGTCATTAATTCCAATCGGGTTATTCTTAAGCAAATAGAAGATCAGACAAGTTTATGTGAAAAAGAAATTGAGAAACTGCTCTTTTCTGAGGAATGGCTATCGCAAAAAGTAACTAATTTACTCACAATAAAAGGGGTTGGGCTTATTACCATTGCTGTTATTATTGCAGAGACACAAGGGTTTTCAATGGTCAAAAACAGAAAACAATTGGCCAGTTATGCTGGATATGATATTGTACAGAGAGAATCAGGTACCAGCATTAAAGGGAAAACTAGAATTTCCAAGAAAGGGAATGGTAGGATTAGGGCAGCATTGCATTTTCCTGCAATAGTTGCGTCTCGCTATAATATAGAATTAAAAGCAGACTGCCAGCGTATTAATGTTGGAAAACCTAATAAAATGGTTGGTATTACAGCCTTACAAAGAAAAATTCTTCTGTTGATATACACTCTTTGGAAAAACAACGAAGCATTCAAAGATGAAAATGAAAGAACATCCGGAAATCAGGAGGCTAAGCTCCTCCTTCGTCATAGGGACGAAGTCCCTAAAAAGGTAGGCAACCCGAATGAGTTGCCTACACAAGATGAACTTCCGTACAATCTATCGACTGAAGTCCTCCTTCGTCAATTGCAAAATACGTAAATTTTGATTGAATGGACAACATAGCTATTGAAATGAGAATAACCCTCCACTCACATTGCCATTACAGGTTATTTCCCATTTCAACAGCCCATCATCAACATCATATTCGATTTTGTAAGTTGAAATCAGGATTATAATAATCATTTACATCAAAAAACATATCAAAACATTTGCTTTTTAAGACAGTACCTTTTTTAAAGTCAAGTTTAGATAAAACCCTGGTGAGGACAACTTTTTGCACGATTAATTCTTTTTCGAAAAAATAATCATCGCCAAAGTTCTGCATCCAATTGGTGTAGGCTTTAATTTTATAGATTCCGCCTGGCATCGATTCGTCAATTGTAAAATTTCCGAAGCATATGCCCTGGATAGTTTGTAATGTGAGGCTCTTTTCTACTGCTCCTTTCGGATTTATCAGCTCTACATGAACTACATCCGATTTTTTA